>JAWBCC010000001.1:300000-463420 GCA_038823825.1 Candidatus Hadarchaeales archaeon
TCAAAAACTTTTGGCAAGGTTATCTTTTTTGCGACCTTTCCATCAAGCGAATAAACATTTACTTCCATACATTACTCACCCCTGTTGAGACTTTAGACTTATGTAAGTGATAGTCGGTGTTCCGCTCGGGAACTTGGGTGGTCTAATCGCCTGTCGCAAAAGAAGCAGTCTCTTTGTTGTCCCTGGAACTGATCCACTAACCACTATGTAATCGGACCTTATTGGACCATACCTCAAAAAACCACCTTTCGGTGTTATTTCCTTCCCATTCGTTCCAATTTTTAGTATTCGTTTGTTTAACTCTGTTCTCTGGTGATATCCCATCTGTCCAGCCATTGGTACGGTCCACATGACCTTTGCTGGAGTCCAAGGACCGATTGATCCAACCTGTCTCCGCCCCTTTCTGGTTTTTCTCGGAAGAATCTTTATGCCCCATCTCTTAACCGGTCCTTGGAATCCTTTTCCCTTTGTGATTCCTATAACATCAACAAACTCTCCCTCATTAAAAATCTTTGAAACCTGAATTTCGGTGCCGAGAATCTTTTTGCAGTATTCCCACTTTTCTTCTAAAGATTTTCCACTAACTCCGGCTTCAACGATTTCCGGAGTTTTCTTAGGAACATTCCCCTTCCAAGGTTGTGTGCAGATAATGGCTCGAACATCAACAGCTTTTCCGCTTTTCACAAGCTCTTCGGCTTTATTAATCGCTTTTTCAAAGTCGTATTTCTTGATTTTAGGAATTTTTCGGAAAATTTGTTTTGGCAGGTCCTTGGCCCATACTTCATAAATCGCTTTCTTACCCCGTTCAGCCTTTGCATAGATGCGAACAGCACAAACGAAAACTGGCGGAGTCTCTAAAACAGTAACTGGCACAGATATCTCTTGCCCATATGTTAAGCTTCCTTTTCTGTCATCAATTATGAAAACATGACTCATTCCTGCCTTGTACGCAGGAAACAACTGGAGCCTAACCTCTTCCGATATAGGATAAGTCTGTACTCTACCATAGGGTCTTTTAGCCCTGACTCGCGGCGAAAACGCCAAAGATCCTCTTCTTGGTCTACTCGTCTTTCCCATTTTTTTTGTCCTCCTTCTACTTCGCTACTTCATTCTTTAGTCAATCGTCAATATAAACTGTGGATATTTAAAAAAGTAGAATCTCGGCAGAAATTACGGCCGATGTGGTAAATATGGCAAGAAGGCTGATGATGAACCCGTATTTGGTAAATTCTGAAAACGAGATCGGATATCCAGACTGGGTGAGTATTTCAGACCACATTATTCCAGCCAGCGAACCCGTGATCATGGTGCAAGGGCCAATGTCGCTGCCGGCTATTATGGCCAAAGCTACTCCCTTATTTTGAACGTTCAAACTTCTTGAGAAGAAAACAGCCATCGGATGATTATTCATAAATCCAGACAACCAACTGGCTGCGAAGCACACTGCTACAATGGATATACTACTCATCCTAAAAATAGAAAAAATGGAGGAGAATCTTGCTGTCCAACCAGTGTATGCAAGGCCCTCCACAAGTACAAACAGTCCAATAAGATAGGGGGCAATTTTCCAAGGTACTCTAACTGCGATTTTTCTGAGGAGTTTCCTATAGCTAATGAAAAAGGCGAGCAAAATGGCGAAAATCAAAGAGATGCTCCAAGCCGGAAGTTTTGTTATGCTTTTCGGTAATCCAATTAGAGTTATTGTCAGAAAAAGGCAAAGCAGACCGGCCCACATGGCTTTTCTATCTCTTATTATCTCGAGATTTTCTTCCATTTGAACTTCCAGACTCTCTGGTATCTGTTTTCTGAAGATTATCCAGAGGGCAATCGTACACACCAAAGTTGAAAGAAAGGAAGGAAGCAGCATAAATTTGGCAAATTCTACGAAATCTATACCAACAAAATCTGCAACGATGATGTTTGTTGGGTTTCCGATATAAAGTGCCATTCCAGCGATGTTTGTACTAAAAAATTGAAGAAAGAGGAATGGTATTGGATTTATTTTTGCATGTCGGCATATATGAAGTATCGTAAAAGTGAGAGTCAAAATGACGATGTCGTTATTTGTAGGCAAAGTAAGCAAAAAAGTTAGGATAAAGATGTTTAGAAAGAGTTTTTTACCATTCCGCGCTGTTTTTAAAAATTTCAAAGCCACGTACTCAAAAAAACCGACGTATTCCAAGGTCAAACAAATGAAGGAGAGAGATAAAATTAGGATTATCACAGAAAACGGTCGGAGGTTATCTATCCCCATCATGCCTCGATGGAGGAGCATCCATCGTTCACCAGAAAAAATCAGCAAAATAAGAGCACATATCAAAGTTGCAATTCCGAAATCCAAATGAATTCTTTTCTTAGTGAACGGGATCCTCACATGCGGATGAGTTAGTGTCAGAATAATTGCCAGAATGAAAAGAAAAAAAGCAAGAAAAGCAAGCATAGAAAGATGGCACCTTTTTTGCTAATCAGCTCTTTTCACGAGGATCAAGGTACAAGGTATGTGCTTGATGAGGTAGTCCGATATGCTTTCGGAGATTACTCCGAGAATACCTTTTTTCTGAATGGTTCCAGTCACTACTATGTCTGCCGAAACATTTTTCACGAAAGAAACAATTGCGCTTTTCGCATCCGCCGACTCTACCAGTTCAAGTCTTGCTTTTATTCCTTCTTTCTCTAGAAGAGAAAGCACCCAAGCGAATTTCTCTTCTGCATCCTTTTTCTGAAGTTCTGTTAAAATTCTGACTACATGCAAAACTATTACTTCAGTTTCTTTCCCACAAAGTTTTGCTGCAACTTTAATCACTTCTTCTGGTGTAGCTTCGGTTACACAGATTACCATCCGGCGGTACATTCAACCTCTCTTAGACTTTTCCAGCAACGTTTAAAAATTCAAGTGTATACAAAAGATTTTTATACTGATTTGATAATGCGAAATGATTAAAATGAAGCTCTTCACTGTTGGACCAGTTGCTTGCAGACCAGAGGTCCTGAAAGAAATGAGTATTCAGATGTTCAGTCATCGCAGTGCCGAATATGTTGAGCTTCATAATGATACAGTCCATCGTTTGCAGAAATTCTTGGAAACAAAAAATCAGGTTTTCCTCCTTCCATCTTCCAGCACGGGAATGATGGAAGCTTCAGTAAGAAACTGCGTTAAGAAAAAGGTCCTCTGCTGCATCTGCGGAGAGTTTGGAAGAAGATTCGCGCAGGTGGCAAAAGCCAATGGAAAAGAGGTAGTTGAATTAGAAGTACCACTCGGCGAAGCTGTGACCCCAGAACTTTTAGAAGAAGCACTGAGAAAAAATCCGGATGTCGAAGCAGTCACGATAATATACTCCGAAACCAGCACCGGTGTGCTTAATCCGCTTCCAGAGCTCACAAAGGTTGCGAAAGAACATGGAAAACTTACGCTCGTTGATGCTGTGAGCGCGATGGGTGGCGTGGAGCTCAAAATAGATGAGTGGGAGATCGACGTCTGTTTTGCGGGCTCGCAGAAATGTTTTGGAATCCCTCCTGGGCTCACCGTTGCCTCTGTGAGCCAATTGGCCTTAGAGATTTCTGAGAAAATGGAAAATAAGGGATGGTATTTTGATTTCAAGTTATACGAGAAATATCAGCAAAGGGGAAACACACCGACTACTCCGCCAATTCCCCAGATCGCTGCTCTCAGAAAGGAACTAGAAATAATAGAAAAGGAAGGCGGAAAGACTGCCCGTTTAGAACTCTATAGGAAAAGGTTCGAAAAAATAGTGAAGGGTGTCAAAGATCTGGGACTCTCTCTCTTTCCAAAACCTGGTTTTGAAAGTCCAACGGTAGTTTGCGTAAACGCTCCAGCCGGCATGACCGGGCACGATGTTTACAACAGAATGAGAGAGAGGGGTTTCGAGCTTGCGAAGGGATACCGTCAACTAGGCGAAAGGACATTTAGAATCGGAAACATGGGTTACATAACTTTTGATGACATAGAAGAAATGCTGAAAGCTTTAGCCGAAGTAATCGGTGCAAGGAGATAACGAAAGTTATTAAACATTTGTTTAGGAAATTTTTAGGTAGCATGGGTCTCACTCCGACTAAGTACATTTGGATGGATGGAAAATTCGTTAAATGGAAAGATGCCAAGGTACATGTTCTCACTCACACTCTCCACTATGGTTTAGGGGTTTTCGAAGGAATAAGATGTTATAACACTCCTAAAGGTCCGGCGATTTTTAGACTTCGGGACCACATGAAAAGATTCCTGAAATCGGCAAAAACTGTTGAGATGAAAATTCCGTATAATCTAAATGAGCTCTGTGAAGCTGTTAGAGAAACCGTGAAGATGAACAAAATCAAGGAGTGTTACATCAGACCGATAGCTTTCTACGGATACGGAGTTATGGGTTTGAATCCAAGCGGTGCTCCGGTAAACGTGGCTGTTGCCGTCTGGCCATGGGGAACGTATCTTGGCGAGGAAGGTCTACAAAAAGGCGTGCGCGTCAAGATATCCAAATGGCGCAGGATTTCTCCAATGATTCTCCCACCTCAGGCGAAAATAGTTGCAAATTATGCGAATTCGATACTGGCAAAGTTAGACGCGTTGAAGTCAGGATTTGATGAAGCAATTCTTCTCAACATAGACGGATACATTGCCGAAGGGCCTGGAGAAAATGTTTTCATAGTGAAAGATGGGCGACTGTTCACACCACCTCTCGATGTAGGAGCTCTAGAAGGAATAACAAGGGATTCTGTGATAAAAATAGCGAGAGACGAGGGATTAGAAGTGATGGAGAAAAATCTCAGAATAGAGGACCTGTACTCTGCTGATGAAGCTTTCTTTACCGGAACTGCTGCGGAAGTTACACCAATTGCGGAGGTTGATGGTAGGAAGATAGGTTCCGGAACGAGGGGTCCGATAACAGAAAGGCTTCAGGATATTTATTTCAGGACAGTCCGGGGTCTGGTAAAACGCTACTTGAAATGGCTTGATTTTGTTTAGAAAGCCAGCAGGATCATTCTGATCCCAATCAAAATCATGACAGCAGCGAGTATTTTCTTCAAGATTTCTTGATGAATCCTTCCGGTCAGGCTAGACCCAATTATGGCTCCGATGGCACAACCTATTCCTAGAGGTAGGGCAAAGTCTGTTCGAACGTTTCCTAAAATATGGTGTGGAACTACCGCGCCAATCGTGGTAAGCGACATGCCAAAAAGAGCCGTGCCAGCAGAAACCTTGATTGGCATGCCGAGTGCAAGAATCATAACAGCTTCGTCGATTATCCCACCACCAACCCCCACCATGCCAGAGACAAGACCGCTGATGAAGCTGCCGAATATACACACAACAACAATTTTTGCGGTTAAATTCAGACAATTGCTCTTATCGCTTTCTTTTCTCATGATTAATGCTGACATGATCAAAACTATTGAACCGAAAAACAAAGCCAACAGATGTGACGGAAGAAAAAATGTGAGATATGCTCCAAGAGCAGCCCCCGGCACATCAAGGGTGTCTAGCAGTAAACCAATTCGATAGTTTACTCGTTTATGTTTGGCATGGATTATTGTCGCTGAAATAGAGGCGATCATTATTCCAAATAAGCTAGTCCCTATAGCTTGCTTTACCGGTAAGGAGAAAAGTAGAATTAGAGCTGGTGTGATAAACGCGCCTCCTCCAAGTCCGACCATTGAACAGACAGCAGAAACTGCCAAACCTAAAAGAAAGACGAAAAAGTTCATTACGATCCCAATTCTTCAACAGTTTGAATGATATCCCTAACAGCACATTCGATTATAACTTTTCCCAAGAGCAGGCTTGCCCGTATCTCTTCCTCCTCAACTTCTCTTGCCATTTTTTCGACCCATGGATATTTTTTCCTAGCTTCCATTAATCCGACAAACCCCACCTCTGGAAATTTTCTAAAGTCAATGTGATCGCAAATTTTGCTCATGTCAGCAAATCCCAGCCAGAGGCCTGCACTGACTTCTCCGCTCCATGCATGAGGTCCTTCCAACTTCAGAAGAGAATCGCAAAATATTATGGTTAAATCAAGTTCTCTCTCCAGTTTTTGTAGTTCGGGTTTAAGCAAATTGTTTCCACCATGTCCGTTTACTATTATTACTGTGTCTACGTTGATTTCTTTGGCTTTACGTAAAACTTTCTTTAAGTCATTTAGAACAGTTTCTACTGATTGATGTTCCCCAGTTTCAATTTCAGGATACTCACACGATGATGCAACAGAACCGATGAACATTGCCCCAACTCTTTTTGAGATTTCCCTAGCAACATGTGTGGCAAGTCTTAGGTCAGTATCCGGAGGCAAGATTGCACCATGTTTTTCATTCACCGAGCCTAGCGCTAGAACGCCCAATTTCATTCACTCTCACCCAGATAAGTTTAATGCACAACGGATATAGAATAATCTGATTATGAAAATCCATATCGGGTGCTGTGGCTGGGCTGCAGGAAGGAAAAAATATTTCCAAACTTTCTCCACGGTAGAGCTTCAGTCCACATTCTATAAACTTCCAAAGCCGGAAATGGCAGAGAAATTGGCCAATGAGGCTCCAAAAGACTTTATTTTCTGTTTGAAAGCTTGGCAGGCAATAACACACCCGATCACAAGTCCTACTTGGAAGCGTTCTGGAATTTCACCTGAGGAGCTCGAAAAGAGGGAATACGGTTTTCTCAGACCGACAAAAGATAACTTTGAAGCATGGAAGCTCACGATGGAGATATGCGAAAGACTTTCCGCAAGAATCTGTGTGATCCAGACTCCACCAAGTTTTGGTTTTTCAGAGGAGAACATGAAAAACATGAAGAGATTTTTCGGTAAGGCCGAAAGAGGAAAAATCCTTCTGGCATGGGAACCACGCGGTACTTGGTCCGATCACCCCGATAAAATAAGAGAGATGTGCACGGATCTAGATTTGATACATGTGGTGGATCCACTGCGCATGAAATCCTTACATTTCGGCTCCAAAAAGGTTGCATACTTCCGGCTTCATGGATTTGGAAAACCTTCAATCTATAATTACAAATACTCCGACGAAGAGCTTCGACGTATTCTAGAAGAAATAAAGAAAACCAACGCGAAAGAGGTTTTCTGCATGTTTAACAATGTCTACATGTTTGAAGACGCTAAGCGTTTAAAGGAAATGGTTGATAAAAAATGAAACCTCGTGTTCTACAGATTCCAGGATCATTTTTCGGTTCAAATGTTTACGTCATATTTGATGAAAAGACAGCGATAATTGACGCTGGGCTCCCGGAAGATTTTATGCGCATCTCGCGGACGATGGAGAAAAATGGTCTAAATCCGGCTGACTTGGATTTTATCATAAATACGCATTGTCATTTCGATCATACCGGCGGAGATTTCATGTTTGTTAGACTTTCCGGCTGTTTGGTTTTTGCTCACAAGAACGATAGCGATGTTATAGAAAGAGGAGACGATGTTATTTCCTGTGCAAAAATTTTCAGAAGCAAGCTTGTTCCAGTTCGCGTTGAAAAAAGACTTGTTGACGGCGACGAAATTTGTTTGGGCAACTGGACGTTGAAGATTTTACACACTCCGGGACACACTGCCGGTAGTATATGCATTTTGTTACCAGAGGAAGGAATTCTGTTCAGCGGAGATACAGTTTTTGCTGATGGATTTGGAAGAACGGATCTACCAACCGGAAATCCACATGATTTGGTAATGTCTCTTCGTCGCTTACTTTCAGAACCATTTAGTCTGATTTTTCCAGGCCACGGTGAAATATCCAAAGACGGAAAAGAGAGTATCAAACGGGCATTGGAGCTAGTGAGAAGATATGCAGAAACCGAGAGATATTTTGAATAAGTTGAAGTGGCATGAAAGAAATCTGGAGAGGGCGAAAATAACTATTCTACACCGTGGAGCTGCAAATGATCAAAAGGTGATCTCCGGAGCTGAAATCATCTCTCTTTCTAGAGGCTACATGGTCGTGCAGAGCGCAGGAGGAGAATTAGAAATCCCATATCACAGAATTCTGCAGATAGAAGTGGATGGAAAGATGATTTGGAGCAGAGAGTTTGTCAGAAAATCCAAGAAAAGTTCACGAATTTAATTCATCTCAGTCCAGACTTCTTTGTGAGTAGACCTAACATTACGGATGTCATACGTGCGATGTTTGCTTTAGGTTTCTCGCCAGAAGAAATATACGAGATTCTATCGATGGCCGGATTACCTTGGGAAGACGCTCAACTTCTGATAGAGCGGCTAAAAAATGAGTCAGAGAAATTTGTCGGCCGGGAAGATAGACTGCTTAAGGCTGTTGAGGAAGTTGTAAGACAAAACCATTCGGAGTTAATTGAGAAACTTTCGAGCATGGAGATGAAAATCGATTTTATTATCAGATCTCTGAGAAATAGAAAGGCTCGGGAGAAATGACTACCACTCTAATTATGAAATTTTCCTCCTTAAATGACCAGCGGTAGCTTAGGCATGAGTGAATATAACCCAACAAGGTTTTCTGTAACAAGTTTTGATTTGGATAATCAAAAATCTCCTCTACCCCGTCCCAGATTTTTATGACAACGCTCCACTGTCCCCACCAAATCACAACATCCAAGAATGGGAGATAAATCGGTGTTGCGGTTCGGTTGCCAATGACTCCAGATAAATCCTCACGAAAATACTCGACACTCTTTATTTTCAGATCGTGATAGACGGAAACAAACGGAGAACACTCCGATCTAGGTGGAAACGTCTTGTAAAGAGTTTCTCTGGACATCTCAGGAATATCCAATTGGGAAACGTGAAACTCAAATTCGGGCTCCGGTGAAGAGATTTTAGCAAGATCCGATAAAATTCCAGAAAGTAACTCCAAGACAGCCATGATGGAAGGCGGAGAGTTTTCATCGAAATAAATTTTAAAAATTCCTCGGATCTTCTCTCCAGCGATTTCGTGTTCGATGCGAATTTCTTTTGGTTTTACAGTTGAAAAGAGACTTCGAAGGATGTTTTCTGCTTCTTTAGTTTCACGCTGGTTTAACATTCGTTGAGCGGTTTTTATTTCAGCGATTATTTTTGAAATTCCAATTTCCAGCTGTTCGGCTATTGATGGAGCATCGTTTTCTGGCCGCTTGCACATTCCTTGAATGATTCTGCTGCTTATCTTTCCAGGCTCTCTATGGCTTAAAACATTTTGCAGAAGTTTTATGGCATTCTCGAGATCTTTCTCTACAAGCTCCAGAAGGTTCAGCTCTCCATCGATCGTCTTTTCCACCTTCTGATGCGACGAATACAGAATCTCATAAATTTGCAGAAAAGCTGATTTTAACTCTCTTAAACTATTGATTTCGGAAGAGATAAGCTCTATTTTTTCGGTAAAAAAATCAAGTTCGGAAATATCTAGCCAATCGGCAGATCTAAATATCTCCTCTTCAGCTTTGCACCATGCGTACCGGAAGAGCACCTCATCAGAACTTCGGTCCAAGTGTACGATTCCGTTTATCAACGCCTCGCTCCATGCTCTGAAATAAAGCATTTTTTCCAAAGTTTCAATGACTTTTGCTTGGTGTTCTCTGATAAAGTTGTCCATAAGATTCTCCAACAGGAAAAATCTCACTTTTATCGGAGTTTCAATTTTCCAGATTTTTTTGCTGGCAATGATTGTGCCTTCTGGATTTTTTATCTCAACTAACAAACCAAGTGGAAAATATGCCCGCGCAATAATGAAATCTCCGGTACTTGAGAACCTCACAACTGGAGCAGAGATAAACAGGTTTATTTTCTCACCACTGTTTTGGAATGAGTCAATAACTGCTTGCAAATGTTGCGCGAAATATCCAGATGCGATAATCCCGGCTACTTCTTCAACGTTAGGATGGTATTGTTCAGCTCTTTGTGAAGCCTCGATCAAAGCTCGCTCAGCGGACCAGCGGAGTATATCCTTCATCGATGAGCAAAGAAAAGAAATTCTCCAGTCCAAATCATCGAATTCTTTTTGCATCATTGTTTGCATTTTTCTTTCATGATTTCTCCAGAGCAGATATGCGGCAAGATTGGAGCTTAGAATCAAAAGAATTACACCAGTGGCAGTTAAGGGAAGAAACCCTCGAACGCTCACCTTTAGCAAATTTTCACCTCAACCTTTAAGCTGATCTTTCCGTCCATGGGGCAAAAAAGTGTGGCAGATACAACAGTAGCAGGCCTGTCTATATTTTCTCCGGCATGAAGAGAAAAGCCAATTTCTGTGGATGTTATGTCCAAAGCAACGAGAAATCCTCGAGTATAGAGACTTGTGATTTTTCTGTCCAACGCCATTTGTAGGTTTTCTGCTAATTTTCTTCCTATTTCCGGCTCATGGATATAAAGGAATGCGGATTCCGTAATGATTTCTGCCCAGCTTTTACCAGAGAGATTTTTACTATATCCTTCAATCTGATAGCCAATCTCGTCTCCGGCCGTTGAAAAAAGTAAAGAATTGAGAATGCTATGCGCGAGATCATCTATATGTCTGTCCCTAGCGTCCATAGCGTTCGCAGAAATAAGCAATGTTATTCCCGTGGAGATGAGGACGTAGAAGACAAGTAGATCTATCAGAGTGGAGTTTCCTCTTACGCTCGTTATCATTTTCTCCACACATAGCAACTCAAGACGGAATCCTGCGGAAAATCCTGCTTTGGCCACGCACAAAATAGCACGATCTTTGAGTAATTTCTCGGACACCCTTCACCGAGAGAAAAAAGAATTTCGCCCCGCGAATCAACGATTTCCATTTTTATTTCCATTCCAGAATGTTCAAAAAACTCCTTCTGATTTTTCAACCACTCTATTGATTCTTCAGTACTATACATGCTTAGAGTAACAAAACCCCTGGATAAGTCCAACGCAACTTCTAATTCGCTCTTTCTTTCGGAAGCTTTCATAGCGTTCGAACAAACAAGCATGAAAATCGTAAAACCAGCCACGGCGAAACCGGCCGCAAGGAGATCAGTCGGAGTCGAAAGCATACGCGGTCTCCAGCAAGATGCTATAATTTCTCTTTTCAAGAACAACAAAAGCAGGATTTTTTGCCACAATTTCAAAAAGTCCATTGTTAATGATGCATTGTATTTGAAGAAATCTCCTATATTCCGGATGCTCTGCATCCTCTACTACTAAGAGTTGTCCATAGGGAGAGCTCTCTCCATAGAACACAAAGGTGGCAGGTTGTCTGTCGAGGAATGATAGCCGAACCTTATAATCCCATGGCGAAACTGCTACTCTTTGCACGGTATTTGTTATCAATTCAGCGTTAAGCATCATCTGTTCGGATTTCGCTTTTTTGTCAATGCTCCCGATAAACAGAATTGCTAAGCAAAACATCGCGGAAGAAAAAACTCCTAATGCAAGCTTGCTCGTAAAAAAGTCGACTAGTGTTTCCATTCTTTAACCTCCAGTCTTGAGTTATCGTCTACAGACAAAAGATAGTCTCCGTATACGAGCGTGATACTGGAGGCGGTTACCGGCAACATGCTTGAGCGAACTATCTCTTCATCTAGCCAGGCCTCAATTAATCTGTCACGTAGAATGATTTTTCCGCTACTTCTTATTTGAACTACTCTTTCCCCTCCATTCGAGATTTCATGGATGGTTTCTCGGATTCTGTAAAAATCTTCAATCAATTTTTGTTTTTCCAGATTTCGCTGCAAGATTCTTAGTCCGGATATTCCGATTAACACAGTGCCACATGCAAGCACGACGGACAGAAGCAACACAACTGGCAAAGAAGAGAAACCCCTATTCATTATCTCACGGCGATCTGACCTTCCCAAGGTAGATAATTTGGTGCTGTGACTCTAACGGTGGCTATAACCCCGCTTGGAACTATAAAACTAGCTGAATTTCCGCTTGGTGTTATCGCATCTCTCCCAGCTGGGTAACTGATCTCTATTGTTGGGCTGTTCAGAGGCACCCCGCTGGACGCATCGTATACTTCGACCAAAACCTTCTTTTTGCTAGAAGAATAGTCTTGTACTCTCAGGTTCACTCGCATGTCCGAGATAATGGATCTTTGTGCAGTTCCGATAAATCGCGAAAGAACCCCTAGACAGAGCATGCCGACAACAAGTGCCATCACAAGTTTGATGGGAAGATCCATCATTTGACCACGATTATTCATCATCGCCGATGCCTTGGGTGGAGGTGATTTAAATATACGTTTACAGATGTGTGTTTTTGATGGTCCGTCTCTTCATAGCGGTCAACTTGCCAGAAGATCTGCGCGAGAAGCTCGCTTCTATTCAGAAGGAGTTTCCAAAAGTCTCTCTGAAATTTGTTGAACCAGAGAATCTTCATCTAACGCTAAAATTCTTAGGCGAAACCCCTACAGGAAAGATCGAAGACATAAAAAAAGCAATTTCTATCGCTGTTCAGCACAGTTATTCATTTGAACTGGAAGTCGCAGGTCTAGGCGCCTTCCCAGATTTGCGGAGGAGTAGAGTGATTTGGGCAGGAGTAAGAAAAGGAAACCAAGATGTCATCAATCTTCAACGGAGCATAGATAGGACACTTGCTGAGCATGGTTTCCCGCTAGAGAAAGACTTTCATCCCCATGTAACTTTAGCTCGCGTAAAGTCAGCAGTAGATGCTCGTCAAATAGTTGAATTTATACGCGAAGTCGGCTCTCGAGTGTTCGGTTCTTTCTGTGTGAAAGAAGTAGACCTCATGCAGAGTACGCTAACCCCTCGAGGACCCATCTATACGAAGATTTTCTCGGCTCAACTTTTAGACCGAAAAGAATAAACCCTCCAAGGCAGAGTAGGTAGTGCCCCGATGATGTTACGACATCGGCTGAGTGTCCGATGATTAGAATGACGGGCGAGCTGAGGGGCACCAATTGTTTGCGTAATCATTCCTAAAAAGGATGAGATTATCACTATTTTGTGAAGGATATGCTAGCAAAGCGCATAATACCATGCTTAGATGTAAATAAAGGAAGGGTTGTCAAAGGCATTAAATTTCAAAATCTAAGAGAAGCTGGCGATCCTGCAGAGTTGGCAAAGTTTTATGAAGAGCAAGGTGCAGACGAAATAGTTTTTCTAGATATAGGAGCCTCGCCAGAAGGAAGAGAAGCGATGTTCGATGTTGTAAGACGTACCGCAGAAACTTTGTTTGTTCCTTTAACAGTTGGTGGTGGGATGAGATCCATAAACGACATAGAGCGAATGCTGAAGAGCGGGGCCGATAAAGTAGCTATAAATACGGCCGCGGTCGAGAATCCCCAGCTCGTGAAGCTAGCATCAGAGAAATTCGGCAGCCAGTGTATTGTCATCGCGATTGATGCGAAGTCGGTGGGGAAGGATAAATGGGAGGTTTATACATACGGAGGAAGAAAGCCTACAGGTCTCGACGCGATTGAATGGGCAAGAAAGGTTGAAAAACTTGGAGCCGGAGAAATCCTCCTAACGAGTATGGATGCAGACGGCACTCAACAGGGATATGATATTCCCCTTACGAAAGCCGTGTGTGAAGCCGTGAATATTCCGGTTATTGCATCTGGTGGAGCTGGAACTCTCGAGCACATTTATGAAGTTTTTGTCAAGACTTCCGCGGATGCGGCTCTCGCAGCCAGCATTTTTCATTTTGGTAAGTATACAGTCGGAGATGTAAAACGCTATTTGATGGAAAGAGGAATACCAGTGAGGAGCTGAAGATGGTTAAAATTTCCATCGTCGATTATGGAGTGGGAAATCTGCACAGTATAAGAAAAGCTATTGAATTCTCGGGAGCAAAAGTTTTGGTCACAAAAGATCCAAAAATTTTGAGAGGCTGCGATGCAATAGTTTTGCCCGGGGTGGGGGCTTTTAGTGGGGCAATGAGCGAAATGCCAAAAGAAATCGTCATTGAAGAAGCGCTCTCGGGGAAGCCGATTTTCGGAATTTGTCTTGGAATGCAACTTCTCTTTGAGTATAACGAAGAGGGAAATGGAAATGGTCTCTGTCTTGTGAAGGGGAGAGTTGTGAGATTACCCAATACGGTGAAGATACCACACATAGGATGGAACATAGTTGAGATAGTGAAAAATCATCCGATCGTCAAAGAAATTCCGGCACAAGTTTACATGTATTTTGTGCATTCTTATTATGTTCAAGCGAAGGACAAGGAGATCTCGCTCGCGAATAGCAAATATGGTGTGGAGTTTCCTTCCATAATCGCATCAGAAAACATTTTCGGCACTCAGTTCCATCCAGAGAAAAGCGGCGTGCATGGTCTCAAAATCATAAAGAATTTCGTAAGTCTTTTAAAGTGATTTGTAGACTTCTTTTGACGGAGGTGAAAAAGTGGAAGTAAAAGTTATTGGCCCCATTGCTTGGTACATTGGCTTACTAATAGCAATAGCTGCAGCTTTCATCGAACCAAGCGGAATTCTTTACCTAGCTCTGGCTATTATCGGTGTGGTCGTAGGTTTGCTCAACATAACAGCGAAGGAAACAACACCATTTTTGCTTGCTTCGACCGCTTTCATAGTCGCCGCATATACAATGCGTATGCTGGTCGGTGCACAGATTTCTCTCAGCGAAAATATCATCAGGCTGGCTACAAACTTAGTCGTTCTGATTGGGTCTGGGGCAATGTTAATTGCCCTTAAAGCGATTTACGACATGGCTAAGGGCGAGTAAGTTTTTTGCTTTCCTTTATTTTTTTATTCTTTTAAGGACGAAATTATGACGTATGAAAATATCGATGAGGATGATACCACGCATTGAAAAGAAAGCGAGCAGATTGCATCTCAAGTTGGAAGAACTAGCTGGAATGATCGATCACACACTCCTTCAGCCATATGAGGGAAGAAAAGCAATTGAGAGGCTTTGCGAGGAGGCTTCTAAATACCGGTTTAGGTGCGTATGCGTTCATCCTTACTGGCTTAAACTCTCTCGCGTAAAATTGGCCGGAACTGGTGTAGGCCTGGCAACTGTAGTCGGTTTCCCGCACGGTTTGGAGGGGGTAGAAGCCAAGGTGGAAGAAACGAGACTTGCGATCAAAGCCGGTGCCGATGAAATCGACATGGTGATGAACATCGCTGCCTTTCTAGATGGAATGTATACGGAAGTAGAACGAGAAATCGAAGGAGTCGTTAAAGCAGCCGACGGAAAAGTAGTCAAGGTAATACTTGAAGCAGGTTTTCTCACATACGAGCAAGTAATAAAAGCCTGCAAAATCGTGAAGAGTGCTGGCGCGGATTTCGTTAAGACATCAACTGGTTTCGGTCCGATGGGAGCAACTGTACTTCACGTTTTCCTTATGCGAAAAGCCGTAGGCAGAGATTTTGGAGTAAAGGCTTCTGGAGGCATAAGGAACTTCAGAGATGCTTTAAGAATGATTGCGGCGGGGGCGAATAGAATAGGCACGAGTGCAGGGGTGGCGATTATCGAGGGATACAAAAAGGAAAAGAACTTGGCCTGGATACCGGAAATTCCCTGCAATCTCTGTCCAAGTGGAAAGTTGGATCCAAAAATACCACCCACACTTTACCAGTATTATTCAGAAAAATGTATAGATTGTCCATTCAGGAAATATAGATTAAAATCCAAAGGTTAGTGTTCTATGGGTTTTCCTCCCTTCATTATCGTCAAACCGTCGACCGTGACTTCTCCGTCACGCATATCCTTAATCATGTCGAGATGACAAGAAGCCTTGTTCTTTCCGTGATATGCTCCTCTATTGTTTCCTATCGCAATGTGTATTGTTCCGAAAATTTTTTCATCAATGATAATGCTTCCACCAGTATATCTCGCCATCCTATTTGTACCAATCCCAAACTCCGCTATTCTGTCCTTTTCTCCAGTGTTCGCATCTAGAAATTTTTTAAATGCTTCTTCACCCATTTCCGCTTCGAACTTCTCGATTTTGCCATTTTCAAATGTTAATCGCAGTTGTTTAACTTTTCCAAAGCCAGGAATCGCAATCTCATCGAAAAAGATTTCTCCCTTTGCAGAGGTCTCTATTGGAGCAACAAAAACTTCACCAGCTGGAATGTTTACCCCAACATCTCCGCGCTTTAAATCCTCCTCAGATAGTATTCCGTCATCCACTAAAATAGGTCTCTTTTTTATGCTGAAGCAGAGATCGGTGCCGTCATCGGCCGTTATTCTGACTTCTTTTCTGTTTTCCAACGATTTCCTGTAGACTTCACAAGTTTCCAACAATCTCTCCCGGAAAGTTTCCCTTATGCAGTCAAAGAAAATCTCGCGGAACTTCTTGACAGGAAATCCGTAGCCTTTTGCCGCGCCCGGTACTGGCCATCCAAAGTATGCCCACCTTACTTTTCTTTTGTCTAAGATCTCCCTTATTTTCTCCCGCACGGGTGCGGAAAGTCGGAGTTTGTGGGCCAACCCTCTAGCCCAATTTGGATCGTCTTCTTCTCCTATGTAAATCGTGACATCTACGCTCTTTGCCAAGGCTTCGCTTATTTTACTCATTTCTGAAAGCGAGTCTTCTGGTTTAAGCTCGTAACACCTTCTGTCTCTTATTGAGGAATCTGGAATCATTAAGGTATGAGCTCCGACTTTCCAGCACTCCTCTTCAATTATTTCCGCGAATCTCACACACGAGGGATCGGTAATATTGTAAAGAATTCTCACATTTTCATATCTTTTGCCTTTTTTTCCAATCTTCATGTTTTTTGTTACAAACTTTTCTGCAATTTGGCGCATTTCCCTTTCGGACAATTCGTCGTGCACTTTAGTCACCCAATGTATTCTACACCTTCTTCTTTCTTTTCCTCCGGCTGTTCAGGTATTCTCTCTCTGAAAACGCTAAGTTGTTCTAAAAGCTCCGATGAATCAATTTTAAATCCAAGAATAGATGCCATAGCTGCTATCACATTGTTGGATGCCACTGGGTCGATCAATCCACCCGCTGTTACTCCAAGCAGGCAGAAGCCCTCTATACCCCGAAGAGCTGCTAAGGCAGGCAGAAGACCATTCATCCCAACGATCACACCACCCGTAAGGATTTCAATTCCTTTTTCTTTCAATAAGTTAATCATCTTTTTGCTGGTCGCAGTTCCAACTACTTGAGACCTAACACTTTCTCCAGAACCCTTTACATATGCTGCCATTGTTCCCAAAGTCTCTACGGATTCCTTCTCGAGAAGATCCAATATTTCTCCGCTCAGCACGTATTGTCCGACCGGAGAGGTGGCTTGTGCATCTGAGGTAATCAAAATAAGATGGAAGTCCGAGTTCCTTGGCATGCAATAGTAAAAATCAATATTAACAGTTCTTATGTCTCCTTCATCCGGCAAGCCCCATTCTGGAAGATGTTCGGAGACTATCTCTGCGAATTTTTTTGCTTTGAATTTGTGAATCATAAAGTCTGCAGCGAGCTTCCCCACGTTTGCAATACCGGGCAAGCCAGCTACAGCTTTGGGCTTTTTCAGCCTTGGCTTTTCCAGATATATGATTTTTCCCATCTGCTAAATCTAAACCACTCAGCGGTTTATAACTTAAACGGTTCAGTAAAATGAGGATGAAGAGTTTTGTCATTGGGGAAGGGAAAATCTCCGTTCAACCGCTTGCATTTGAAAGCCTCGGTGTGCGGGGAATGAGTACCCTTGTAAAAACCGATGATGTAACTGTTTTGATCGATCCTGGTTCTGCATTGGGTCCAAGGTTTAATCTAAGTCCGCATCGGCTAGAATATATTGCCTTAGCAGCATCAAAGAAAAACATAATCCGGGCGGCTAGAAAAGCCGATGTTATTGTGATTACTCACTATCATCACGATCATTACACACCTTTTTTTCATGAATGGACCTGGCTTTGGAGTTCGCCCGAGATGGCTGAGAAAATCTACAGCGGTAAGCTGATTCTGGCCAAAGACATTTCCGAAAACATAAATCCCGCGCAAAGAAGACGTGGCTACCTCCTCTGGAAAAAAATATCAGAAATTGCCGAAGTAAAGCCAGCCGATGGAAAAACTTTCGATTTTGGAAGCACTGTTCTTAAATTTTCAAAACCAGTTCCTCATGGTTTTACAAAGAATGGTCAAGGCAATGTTTTAATGCTTTCGTTGAAAAGCGACAACGAGTGCGCTCTTCATGCTTCTGATGTCCAGGGACCGATTGACGAAAAAGTTACCAAAATGGTTCTTCGGGAAAAACCAAAACTCGCAATAATCGGTGGGCCCCCCTTGTATCTCCTTGGATTTAAAATAGGAGAGAAAGAAATGGAATTAGCTGAGCGCAATTTACGTTCGATATCGCGAAAAACCGAAGTGGTTGTTGTAGATCATCACCTTCTACGATCGGCCGATTATGCGGAGTTTCTGAATCCAATTGTCATGGAAGCCAAACGAATGGGACATAGGGTTTGCACAGCTTCAGAGTTAGTGGGACTAGAGACACGTTTGTTGGAAGCGAGAAGAAGAGAGCTTCATCAAAGCGAACCTATGCATAGAGAATGGTATAAGAAGCTGAAAGAGATGGTTGCTTGGGATGAACTATAGTATGCTCCGAAATCAATTTCTTTACATTTTCTCCGGAGCGGGAATTCCCATGAGATCTAAGGAATTACGTAGGACGATTCTAACGCAATCAACCAGTGCGAGTCTAGACTCCCTGAGTTCTGATGGAGTGGCCGTAAGAACAGGGGATGTTTCGTAGAATCTGTTGAATTCCTGTGCAAGTTCGGAAGTGTAAACAGCTAACAAATGTGGTTGGAGATTCTCTCCAGCTATTTTCAGGATTGTCGGAAACTTTGCCAGTAGAATTATCAGCTTTTTCTCGCTTGGGGTAACAAGAAGCTCACCACGGATCCTGAGTTTTCTCAATTTACCAGCCTTTCGGAGTATGCTGCAGGCTCTGGCATGTGAATATTGTATAGCCGGACCACTATTCTTGTTGAGGTCGAGAGCTTCTTCCCATTTGAAAACTATCTTTTTCTCGGGTGATGTGGCGAGCAACGAATATCTGATGGCTCCGATTCCAACGAGTTTTGCCACTCGGCGCCAGAATCTCTCTTTTTCATTCGGTGCATGCTCTTTAACGACTTGATATGCTCTTTCTATAGCTTCGTCCAAAACCTCGTCTACCGAGTATCCAACCCATGTTCCCTTTCTCCCCGAGAATTTTTCCGTAGGTAGCCACACGTGTTCATATGCTAAATGGTACGAATTTTGATACTCTTCTTCGTATCCGAGTAGCTTTAAGGCAGCGAAAACCACCTGCTGCGGGTAACGTTGCTCGGCGCCTATGATGTTTATGACTTTTGTGATGTTTTTCCGAATTTTGACAATTTTTCCATCCGGAGCGGTCGTATATGTCTTTTTTCCGCCAGGACGTATGGAGTGAAGCTTGATTTTGGGGTTACGGGAGATTTTTCCAAACTTCCAGAGCTGGTAAGCGATGTCTCTCGCTGTGTACACGGTGGTGCCATCTGACCTGAGCAAAATTTTGTCTTCTAAGCCAAGCGGAGAAAGCCTCAAAAGAAAAGCACCCTCCTTTTCACCAGTCCCCACGTACATATGTGGTTTAAGCATATCTAGGGCTTCCTGTACGATCCCTTCTCTGACGAGATCGCTCTCCCATACAAGCATGTTGTAGGAAATCCCAAGTTTGTCTGTGGTTTTTAAATTCTCTTTTACGCATCGCTCAGCCAACTTTCTTGCTCTTTTTGCCACTTTTCCTTCGCCTTTTTCCAGTTCAGCCAGGACGATTTCTATCTCTTTTTCCAGTTCCTTATTTTCTTCAAGCATTTTGTGAAATGAAGCATATAGAAGACCGAGCATGTGGTCGAACTTTGTTTTCGGTTTTTCTTTGATCTTCTCGTAAGCTACAAGTGTTTCGGCCATCTGCCGCCCCATGTCATCGATGTAATTATGGACTTCTACCTCGTAACCGAGTGCGTCCATTATTCTAGCAACCGTGTCGCCCAAGATAGCATTTCTACCGTGTCCTATGTGGAGTGGTTTGGTCGGATTTATGCTGGTATGTTCTACTACAACCTTGAGGTTTTTCTTTTCCGATCGTCCATATTTTTCGTTCAACTTTCTGATGGTTTTCAGGACGATCTCTGCAAGTAGAGGGGTCTTGGCGAAAAAGTTTAGGTAACCGCTCACAGGTTCGACTTTTTCTACGAGTTCAGGAAGCACAATATTGTTGACGATTTTCACGGCAAGGTCTGCTGGAGGAATTTTTTCAGTTCTCGCAAGCTCGAAGCAGATAGTTGAAGCGAGATCTCCCAGTTTTGGGTCGGGAGGTTCTTCAAGCGTTTCCTCTACGGTTCTCAGTGGTTTTAGTCCTAGTTTTTCTACAGCATCGGACACAGCCTTGGAAACTTGGTCTTTGAATACTTCCCAAGGAGCGTTCATCACGCACTCATTTCGAAATTTCACCAATAAAGTTTTTTGAGTGCAGGAACATGCTCATGATTCTTTTTCAACAATATTTAAATAGGATGATATCGCCAATTTAAATAGATGAAAAATCAGATTTATCAAAGGATAACTGCTCTGCTAACAGTTGCATTGATATTGGTGATTTTCAATAAGATAGTGCTTAGCAGGTGGGGTCTTCCAAATGTCGAGTTGATAATTCCCGTGCTCGTAATTTTCGGTTGCTATTCAAATTGTTGGAAACTCTCCATGTTGACAATTCTATTGGTGGCCGTCTTGGACATCCTACTTTGGGGATTTCATCCGATTTATCTTTTCACGTGGTCCGGATTTGCATTTTGTTGGTATTTCTGGGGGAGAAATGCATTTGACCCATTTTCGAGCACGCGCAGAATTCTGAAAAGAGCGTCCATCTCAGTTCTCGCTTCCATACTTTTCTTTGATCTCTACACGGCGATAGGGTGCTGGCTCTTGTGGTACCCAAAAACGTTATCAGGGCTTGTGGCAACATATGTCGCTCAGGTCCCGTTTACTCTATATCATCTGCTCTCGCTTGGGTTTGTTTCACCTTTAGTCCTGTTGGGTAAGAAAATCTCAAGAGTGCCCATAACAGTTCCAGTTGCTGTTAGAGTGGGAACATGCAGGAGAGTGAGCAGATGAAATCAATAAAAACAACCGTTCTGGTAGTTCTGGTAGCAGTTTTTTCTGTTTCTCTTTTGGAATATTTCTTGTTCTACGGTCAACCATCTTCGGTGAGAGAAAATCAAGCAATACAAGTTCACATCTCCATAGTTGAAGTTGGAGAAGAAAACTTCATCCTTAAGGACAACATTCTTCTGCTCTCCTCTGGTTCCACAGCCTTAGATGCTCTTTTAAGAATCGCCGAAGTTCAATACACAAGTTATCCGGGAATGGGTGTTTTTGTCAATTCTATCGATGGGAAAGCTAACACGGCAACAAAATGGTGGCTTTACAAGGTCAATAACGTTTACGTTAATGTTTCCGCTAGCCGCTGTATTTTAGAAAACGGAGACAACGTTGTCTGGGAATATACTTCATTCTTTCCGTTCTAACACTATCGGAATCTTCTCTTTTTCTCTCTCAAAAATCCAATATCCACAAATGGCTCCGAGAAAGAATATGATAAAGAACATGAAAACCGCGGCGAGCGTATTCCAAGAATTGATATAATATGCCACGAGAACCGCAGCACAAACGATCATGATGAACCAAGTTATCTCAGCCATTTCTTTCCACATGTTCTCATAATTGTTGAAGATGTTGACGTATATAACTTGTTTTCTTTTTCATGGTTCCACAAAGGAGGTCTCCTTTTCAGTTTTCAGGACCACGAATGTTTTACTGCCGCTTATCCCTGGCAGCTTGTCGATTTCGTGTAGAAAGACATTCAGCTGTTCGGTGTCGCTCACGATGACCTTTAAGAGTAAATCATGTTCACCAGCCATTTCATGAATCTCAAGGATCTCCGGTCTTTCACGAAGTTTTCCGATAACCTCCGGACACGCACCTGGCTCGGTAGAAACGCCAACGAACGCTTTCAGTCCCTTACCTAGCATTTTAGGATCGACAATTGCGCAGATTCTCTTTATTACGCCTCTTCTCTTGAGCTCCTTCAGTCTTTTGTGGACGGCCGCCTTGCTTATCCCCAATTTGGCGGAAATCTGTGAATAAGGTGTTTCGGCATTTTCTTGCAGGATTTTCAATATTCTTCTATCGAGCTCGTCGAGTTCTCGCATCCAGAACTATATACCAAAAATCGTTTTTAAACTTTTTTATTTTGGTAAACAAAATTTACTAAACATCTCATTTTAGTAAACTTTATATATCGAGGAAAAGATATCGTCGGAGGTGAAAAATGGTGCCGAAAGGGGTGTCTGCTGCTCTAGTAGTCGGGATAGGCGGAGGAGGAGACATAGTGAGCGCGATACCTGTCCGTAATTACCTGAAAAGACTCGGCATCAGAGTTTTACTCGGAGGATTAACTTGGGAAAGATATGTTGTTGATCCACAACCCGGGCCACGCAAGCTTTCAGAGATTCAGAATATCGAGCCACTTTCTGAAACTTCTGCATTGGCATCGTCTGCCACCGTTTCTACTAAGGGCATCCGTTTCACGGCCTCGAAAGTTTCAGAGTTTCTTGGAGAAAAGGTACTGCTTTTGGATCCAAATCTTGGTGTCCGTGGTTTGATTCGTGGAATTTCTGCAGCCATTAAAAAATTTAATCTCGATATGGTTGTTGGAGTGGACGGAGGCGGAGATGTGCTGATTTCAGGAGAAGAGAAAAACATACGCAGTCCTCTTCTTGACAGCATGATGCTTGCCACGCTAGCTTCACTTGATTCTGCCACTCTTCTAGCGGTGATTGGCTGTTGTACCGATGGAGAACTCACGTTAGAGGAGTTTATGCGCCAGTTGGCTAGAATAGCGAGATTCGGCGGGCTTATAGGAGCATTTGGTTTGGTTAAGGAGGACGCAGAAATGATGGAAAGAATAGTACCAAATACTTCTTCAGAGGTGAGTAGACTAATTCTGGCAGCTTGGAGAGGAGAGTTTGGATGTTTCAAAATTCGTGGTGGAACGAGAGAAGCTGAGGTGACACCGTTTGCAACTATCACTTTTCTGATAGACCCCATTGTGGTCTTTCGTGAGGTGAACCCTGTTGCAAAACAACTGGTCGAAACGGAATCTCTGGAGGAAGCAAACGAAGTATTGCGGAAAGCAGGTCTA
Organism: Candidatus Hadarchaeales archaeon; assembly: GCA_038823825.1. Lineage (NCBI taxonomy): Archaea > Methanobacteriati > Hadarchaeota (SeqCode) > Hadarchaeia (SeqCode) > Hadarchaeales (SeqCode) > Hadarchaeales archaeon (SeqCode). The sequence continues at coordinate 323,077 of JAWBCC010000001.1, forward strand.
TTCACCGAGCTAGATTTTGAAAGGTCATTAAAAGGTGGTGATCTATGATATCTCCGACGAAAAAAGTAAAAAAATTTTTCAAGTCTGGAGCAACATACCCATATTCTTCGGCTTATGGTGAAAAAGCTGAGGAGTACATAAATCTATCCTCGAACGAGAGTCCTTATGGTCCCTCTCCGAGCATAAAAAGGTTGATTAAAAAAGAAATCACCAAACTCTCGCTCTATCCCGATCCGGCTTGCACAGAACTCAAACGAGAAATTTCAAAATTTTTGGAAGTTTCTCCAGACTGTTTAGTCATAGGAAATGGCTCCGATGAAATAATGGACCTTGTCTGCAAGGCTTTTCTAGAAGAGGGAGAGAAAGTCTTCATTCCTTTGCCATCATTTGCTATTTATGAAATGGTCAGCCGGCTTTACGGTGGATGTTTGAGATTCTACAAATTGCCAAAGTTTGAATGGAGAAATGACATAGCTTCGAAAGCCCGAGGATGCAAGTTAGCATTTGTTGGCAGACCAAACAATCCGACCGGTAATCTTCCACCAAAATCTTTGGTAGAAAAGATCTCCAAAATGGTCGGAATTCTCGTCATAGACGAAGCATACATCGAATTTTCGGACGAGGAGTCTCTCGCGAAATGGGCTTCTGAGCAATCAAACGTGCTAGTATTAAGAACTTTTTCGAAGGCCTTCGGCTTGGCTGGTTTGAGAATAGGTTACGGGGTTGGAAATCCCAAGCTAGTTCAGCTTCTGGATGCAATAAGGTTGCCGTTCAACATAAACAGAATCGCGCAAGCAGCCGCAATAGCAGCTCTGCGGGATAAAAAATACTTTGAGAGAGTAGTTCGAATAATAAAAAGCGAACGGGAAAAAATGGCAAAAGAATTGAAATCTTTGGGTCTGAGGCCGTTACCTTCTCAAGCTAACTTTTTAATGGTCGATGTAAAACCTTGGAATGTGAACGCGGAAGATTTCTGTAAAATGCTCATGAGGAAAAAAATTCTCGTTCGCAGTCTTGTAAACTTTAGAGGAGCGGGAGAGAACTTCGTGAGGATAACGATAGGAAGCCCGGAGCAAAACAGAGAGCTGATCGCAGCTCTTAAGGAACTTAGGAGGAATTTGTCATGACAGAAATTCTGCTGGCGATACCTAACAAAGGCAGGCTCTATGAACCAACCATGAGATTGCTCGAAGATGCCGGATTTGGCTCAATAGACAGAGGGGAAAGGCAGCTTTTTGCAAAAACAAGAGATCCTTCGGTTATGCTGGTTTTTGCCAGAGCCCAAGACATACCGAAACTCGTAGAAAGAGGAGCAATGGATTTGGGAATCACAGGTTTGGATCTGGTGATCGAGAGTGGATCGAAGCTGGTTGAACTTCTCGATTTGGAATACGGAAAGGCAAAATTAGTTGTCGCAGTGAGCGAATCTTCAGGCATAAAAAAGATATCAGATATCCCAGCAGGTAGCCGGGTAGCAACCGAGTTTCCAAAAATAGCTTCAGAGTTTTTCAAGAAAAAGAAAATCAGAGTTGAAATTTCAGAGATCTCAGGATCAGCAGAAATAACACCCCTGATAGGAATGGCAGACTTGGTGGTGGATCTCGTCAGTACCGGTACCACAATGAAGATGCACGGTTTGACGATTATCGAGGAAATTTTAGACACGTCAGCCAGGTTATTTGCGAATCCAACCAGCCTGAAAAATAAACGTCAGAAAATCGAGCAAATAAAAACGGCGATCGAGAGTGTCGTGAGAGCTAGAGGAAAAAAGCTGATCCTTATGAACATTCCGGCCGAAAAGCTTGATGAGATTAAGAAAATCGTTCCAGGAATGTCAGGTCCAACGGTTTCGAAGGTTGAGGCCGAAGTCCCCATGCTCGCGATTCAGGCGGTGGTGGAAGCCCAAAGAGTGGACGAAGTAGTTCGGCGAGCAAAACAGGTTGGAGCGAGAGATATTCTAGTAGTCCCTATCGAGCGCGTTCTTCCGTAGGTGACGGCATGCTTATCATCCCGGCAGTAGACATAAGCCAAGGAAGGTGCGTACAGCTGGTGGAGGGAAAGATAGAAACCGCGAAGATCTACGGAGACCCTGTTGAGTGGGCGAAGAATTGGCAAAGAGAAGGGGCAAAATGCTTGCACGTGGTGGATCTCGATGCAGCACTCGGCTTAGGGGACAATCTGGGAAAGATTTTGGAGATTCTTAGCGAAATCAAAATTCCAGTCCAAGTAGGTGGAGGGATAAGAACTCTCGAAAGAGCAAAATCGCTGATAATGGCCGGAGCCAAGCGTTTAGCAGTTGGAACAATCGCAATTAGGAATCCGGAGCTCTTGGACGCGCTTATCAGCGAATTTGGAGGGAAAAAATTGGTTATAGCAATTGACTCTAGACGTGGAAAGATAGCTGTGGAGGGGTGGCAGAAAACGGTAGATCTAAGTCCTCAGGAAACTGTGAAAAATTTTGAGAAGAAAGGCGTTTGGGGTTTCCTTTTCACTTGCGTAGACGTGGAGGGGAAAATGTCTGGAGTAGATATAGAAGAAACGAGAAAGCTGGTTTCTTTGACAAATCTGCCTGTTATAGCGTCTGGGGGCGTCGGAAATCTCGATGATATACGAAAACTGAAATCGACTGGAGTCTATGGAGTGATCATCGGAAAGACGTTATATGATGGGAGATTTAGTTTGCAAGAGGCGATGGAGGTAGCGTCAACATGAGAGATTGCACAGTTCACCGCAAAACGAAGGAAACGGACATAAAGGTAAAAATCAACTTAGACGGTTCAGGGAAATCTTCTATTGAAACCGGAATCGAATTTTTAAATCACATGTTGGCGTCCATGGCAAAGCACGGACGATTTGACCTAGAGGTGACTGCTACTGGTGATTTGAAGCACCACATTGTGGAAGATGTTGCCATATGTCTTGGTCTGGCTGTGGACAAAGCGCTTGGAGAAAAGAAAGACATAGCGAGGATAGGAACTGCGGTAGTTCCAATGGATGACGCCTTGGTTCTCGTTGCTGTCGATCTGAGCGGTAGGGCCTATTCAGACATATCTCTTAAGGCCAAGGCTAGGAAAATCGAGGACATAAGTGCAGATCTTTTGGAACATTTCCTAGATACTTTTGCGAAAAATGGGAGATTTAATCTTCACGTTATTGTTTTAAAGGGCAAGAATGATCACCACAAGATTGAGGCGGCTTTCAAGGCTTTGGGGGCAGCGCTTCGAGAAGCAGTAAAACAAATCGGAGGAGGTATCCCGAGCACAAAGGGTGTACTCTAGATGATGAGAGTGGTAGAGCTTTCAAAATGCTCTCCAAAAGAACGGAAAGAGCTTTTGAAGAGATCTGAGATTCGCATAGAATCTGTTCTCCGCGACGTCGCAAAGATAGTTGATGATGTGAGAAGAAGGGGTGACAGAGCATTGCTGGAGTATACAAAGAAATTCGATAAAGTAACGATTTTCCAAAAGAGGCTTAGGGTATCTGAAGATGAAATAGAGCAGGCGGTTAGGGCTTGTGATGAAGAGACAATCAAAGCCTTGGAAAATCTGGCTCGTGCAATTCGTAAATTTCACCTGAAACAACTTCCAAGGGAATGGTTTGCCGAAATCTCGAAAGGAGTAACTTTAGGTCAAGTCTTAAGGCCGTTAGACAGAGTGGGGGTCTATGTTCCTGGAGGACAAGCTAGATATCCATCTACTCTTCTGATGGGAACGGTTCCGGCAAAGGTGGCCGGTGTGAAGGAAGTAATAGTTTGCACGCCGCCAATGCGCGACGGAAGTGTCAATTCTGTAATTCTGGCTGCGGCAAAGATAGCGAAAGTGGATGCAGTTTTCCGAGTAGGTGGAGCTCAAGCAATCGCGGCAATGGCATACGGCACCGAAAGTATTCCAAAAGTTGATAAAATTGTTGGTCCCGGCAATATCTACGTCTCCGCTGCCAAAAGGTTGGTCTCATCCGTTGTCGATGTGGATTTTGAAGCCGGGCCAACTGAATTGCTCATCGTCGCTGATGAGAGCGCCAGTCCAGTTTTTCTTGCTGCAGACATCATCGCTCAAGCGGAACACGACGTGGAAGCCGCCTGCGTGCTCGTTACCACGAGTCGCGATCTAGCAAGAGAAACGCAAAAATGGATTATGAAACTTTTGGTCGAAATCCCTCGAAAAAATATAGTTATAGAGTCTCTCAATAGACGCGGATTGATAGTTTTAGTAAAAAATCTTCAGGAAGCAATAGATTTTGCGAACGATTACGCTCCGGAACATTTGGAGCTTGTTGTGAAGAATTCCAAGAAATATCTCAAAAAAGTCAGAAACGCTGGAGCGATATTCTTAGGTAGCTTTTCTCCGGTAGCTGTTGGAGACTTGGCTTCCGGACCGAACCACATTCTCCCCACTGGAGGTAAAGCGAGATTTCGTTCAGGGCTTTCGGTTTTAGATTTTCTGAAGATTTTGAGTGTTCAAGAGCTCACTAGAAAGGGCTTAAAACGATTGGCTCCGATCGTTAATGCGATCGCTAAGGTTGAGGATCTTGAGGCGCATTCTTTAAGCGTAAAGGTGAGACTTCAAAGGGAGGATTAAGGATGGGAACCGAGATTTTGGATGAAATATTCGAGGTAATACTCGATCGAAAAAGAAATCCGAAACCCGACTCCTATGTTTCTAAACTTCTTTCTACTGGAGAAGCCAGCGACAAGGTTCTAGAAGAGGCAAGTGAACTAGTTGAGGCAGCAAGAGAAAAGGAGAAGAAGGAAATAATACACGAAGCAGCGGATTTAATTTTCCACACATTGGTTTTGATGGCCGAGAAAGATGTTCACATAGCTGAAGTAATGGATGAACTTAAAAAAAGGCGCAGGTAATCAAAAGCCGGGGCGTGGAGTGTGATGAAACTTTCGGAGAAACGGGCGAACGATGTTATCAAAAGGCTCAAATTCAGAAACGGATTAGTTTTAGCTGTTGTCTGCGATTCAAAGACAAAGGAAATTTTGATGGTTGGGTATCAAAATCGCGAAGCGGTTAAGCGTTCTTTTACAGAAGGTAGAATGTACTTCTGGAGCAGAGAGAGAAGAAAACTTTGGCTGAAAGGTGAGACATCAGGACATTTCCAATACATAGAGCGAATAAGAATTGACTGTGATGGAGATGCAATTTTATATTACGTGAAACAAGTGGGGGGAGCTTGCCACGAAGGTTACAAGAGCTGCTTTTATCGTGAATTAACACGAGAAGGCATCAAAGTAGTGGAGAAAAAGATCTTCGATCCAGAAAAAGTTTACAGGTCCTAGGATTTTTTGAAACCAATTCCTTCAACCGAAATTCGAGCAAATTCTCCCATCTCGCCCTTTATATCAAACCTAACACCGACAATTTTCTCCATGAGTATTATGTTAGTCATCGTATGGAGAGTTAGCTTAGCGCAGCTTATTTCAGATCTCCCGTTAGCTATTGCCATATATGGAATAAGCTGGTCAGCCAAATGTTCATCGACACCCGCACCACTAGAAAGTTGTGCTGCAAGTTTGTTGGCAGCTTCCTCTCCAACTCTCTCGGCAGGTTTGCCTGGCTTTCCCAAAGCACTGGCTCCTAGAATGCATCCATTTTCGGTTTCGGCCCAGAGGGTTATCCCGGCTCCGGGAGCAAGGTGTGGATCCTCTTCAGGTTTGTATGTTTCTTTCTTAATTTCGATATTTGAGTATCCTGCTCTCAAAAGCTTTTTGGTCGCGGCATGTGCCATTCTTTGTGCAACGTTTGGTGGCAGTTTGACCGAATGTGCAATTCCAAGAATTCTCTCGACCTTGCCGGGCTCTGTGAGAACAATTGATTTGAGGATCTCAATCGGTTCGATCTCGGCCTTGATTAAACCTCCGCCCACGGGATAATGTCCTCGTCTTAAGCATTCTATTTTAGCCCGGTATCCCATTTTTTCCAGAATTCTGAGAGTCACATTTTTCCAAAAATCAATCGGTGGAGCCATGGGATTGTCCGTTCCCCCCGAAATTTCTACTGTGATTGAGCCATCGGCGAAGGCGGCTGGAGGCATAATGGTTTGAAGAATCAGAGTGGTGCTTCCAGCAGTTCCTATGTCTATCCTGTAATTTCCACTTAAAATCTTACCCGGGTAAAAGTGTATCTCCGTACTCCCGATTTGCGCACCCTTGACTTCTCCACTAGTTATTTCCGCAAGAGCTTTTATCGCTTTCAAATGTTGAGGCTGCAAACCAGGTTTTGGTCTTTTTGCACGGATGTTGAAGATTCTGACAGGTTTTCCAAGCAAGGCACAAATAGCAGTAGATATCCTGACCACGGAGCCTCCGCCTTCTCCAATAGATCCATCTATCTCGAGCATCACTCAAATAAGAGATTTCAACCAAAAAAGAATATGTATGAGTTTGAAAGAAACGGTGCTAGAGTTGGTTAGAAAAATACCAGTCGGAAAAGTAACCACTTATAAAGAAATCGCACTAGCCGCTGGTAAACCGAACAGCTGGCGTGCAGTTGCAAAAATACTCGCGAACAATCCAGCTCCAATTTTTATTCCTTGCCACAGAGTTATCAAATCCAGCGGACATCTCGGCGGATATGTCTTTGGAACAGAGAAAAAAGAAGAGCTCCTTCGTAAAGAAGGTGTGGAAATATCAAAGGGCAGGGTCGACCTAAAAAGATACATGTTTTATTTTAAGATTCATCGAAGGAGATAGTCAGTTTTCGAAAGTTCTTTCAATCTCTCTATTCCTTTTATTTCCTCGATTACTTCAACTACAGCTTTCGGTACGAGCTCGCGCCAGTTTTCATTTTTTAGCATTCTTTCTCTGATTTCAGTGCCCCAATAAATTCGTCTCTTTATCATCGGTGGACTTTTGGTTTCGTAACCTGCTTCTTTGAAAAGCCTCCTGACAAGCGGATTCCCAGAGTAGACGACATGGAAAGGTGGGGAAAGTGAGACAACATGCGAAACCCATATTGCGTTGTTGTTAACATCTGGAATTGGAATTATGTGTATTTTGGATAGGTCCATCTTTTCTTCGGCAAGAGCTTTTATCAGCATCAACTCCCGTTCGCCAGCTGTGAATGGGTTTTCCAATGTGTGGCTCTCCTGCGCACTGCCAATTCCGATAATTAGCTCATCAACTTCTCGCATAATCTGTTTTATCAGTTGTATGTGTCCCTTGTGTGGAGGCTGAAATCTTCCGATGAATAGACCTCTTCTGACCACTTTCACCACCGGATGATAATCCTCTGCCCGGTTTTAACCTTTAGCTCCTTGGCTAGATCACCACGATTTCTTGCGATTTCTAAAAGACCCGAGCTTCCAAAGTAGGCAACGTTTTCTTTCTCTGCTACATCTGCAAAGGTTTCTCCGAAAATTGCCTTTAAGGAAGCGGTCTGGAATGTCACTTCTAACTTTTTATGAGGAGAAAATTTAACAAAACCACGAGGAATATTCGTGATAACGTTTCCGAAGTCATCTATATGCCAGATTTGTCCATAAATGGTTTTTCCGATTCTTTCCGGATCTTCCACATTTAGTAATTTAATTCTTTTGAGTATAGGTCCGACATTTTCGGGGTTTGCTCCCAGAGACAAATGGGCAGCCACTGGTGCCATTATGTCTCTTCCATGAAAAGTATGTGAGATATCTGGAAGCATCATTTTTCGATTTCTAATCTCTCTTATCCATGCGACCTTCAGATTGTTGTGCACAAAAGTCAATAACCCATTATCTGGAGCGATGAAGAATTTCTCATCCGTGGTTTTTAACAAAATTATCTTTCGTTTGCCTCCGACCTCTGGATCAACGACTGCTACGAAAATAGACCCTTTTGGAAAAAATTTTGCAGCGTTATATAGTATAAATCCAGCAGTCCAGATATCGAATTTTGGGATCTCGTGTGATATGTCTACAATGATCGCATTTGGATTTATCGTCAGTATCGTACCTTTGATCGCACCTACAAAATGGTCTCTATTCCCAAAATCCGTGATGAGCGCAATCAGTGGATTGACCACCTCAATCACCGAGAAGAATGTTCACAATTTCTTCCGGCTTGAATTCGATAATGTCATCGTAGCTTTGTCCAGTACCCAGAAAGATGATCGGCTTTCCAGTGACATATGCGACGGAAAGAGCAGCCCCTCCTCTCGCATCTGCATCCATCTTACAAAGTATCGATCCGCTTATGCCCACTGCTTCATTGAAAGATTTCGCCTGCTCTACTGCATCATTGCCGGCCAATGCGTCACCAACGAAAATTACAGCATCGGGTTTGCTAATTCTGACTATCTTCTTCATTTCGTCCATCAGATTTACATCAGTTTGCATTCTCCCCGCCGTGTCTACGAGAACGACGTCGTATCCATTTGCTTTTGCATGCTGTATTGCATCGTAGGCTACTGCCGCAGCATCAGCTCCTCTGCGTTGTTTTACTACCGGGATTTGCAGTCTTTGAGCATGAATCTCAATCTGTTCAATCCCTGCGGCTCTAAACGTGTCTGCGGCAGCTAGCACTACCTTAAATCCTCTATCTTTCAAGAATTTTCCGAGCTTGGCAATCGTAGTGGTTTTTCCGGTGCCGTTTATTCCAACGAAAACTATGACGGCCGGATTTCCAGTTTTCCTCTTTTCCTTGATCAATTCGAGTAGATCTAGCTTTTCCTTAGGAGTCAACACTTCCAACAAAATTTTTCTAAGAATTTCTGTCACGACTTTTTTTGGATCTTCGTCGGCCTTGATCTTCTTTTCGGCAAGTTCACTTTTTAATTTCTCGGTAACGTAAGCTACTACCGGGAGAGCGACATCGCTCTCGAGCAGAGAAACCTCAAGGTCCCATATTATGTCTTCCAGATCTTCTGGTGAGAGTTTGCGAAAGATTATTTTCTTGATTGCTCTTCTTACCGTTCTTTTTGGCTTTTCCGGCGGAGGCGGAACAATTTCTCTTTGAATTTGTGGTTTTTTGATTTCTGGTTTTTCTTCTTCTTCGACTTCCTCTACCTCTTCCCTTCCTCTTTTGATTTTCTCGCTTATTTTTTCCTTAACCTTTTTCAGTTTTTCCTTAAGTTTTCCGAACATCTTCAGATTTCCTTCTGTTTTTCTCGCATTAAACGCTCTACTTCGGGCGCGAGTACTCTAATCTTCTCCTCTACCTTAGCTAAGCTTTCTTGCAAGTTTTGCAATGTTTCATCGATTTCTTTTATGCGATTCTCCAAAATCTGTTGGGCCTCGACCGGTGTTCTCTCGATCACAACATTGGCACCTATTCCCACCAGCACATGATCGGTAGAATCAAGTCTCGTTTTTACAAACAGACCAGAACCCGCAGGCACTAGAACTTGGTCACCTTCTTTCATTTTCTTCATTTCTTGCAGAAAATTAAGCGTCATAGATAGTTCTGAACGTACATTGGTCAATTCCGCTATTTGCTGTTGCAAGATTCTTGCCATTTCTCGATAACTGCTCAGTTGAGAAAAAGCATCTCTCAATTTTTCCTCCTTTTCCATGATGTCATCCCCCAAGCATAAGTTTAATTCTCTGATCTCTTACTTCTTCCGGAGAAATCTCCTCGATTTTTTCTATTTTGATCATACATCTTTTGACCCCATGTTTGCTTCCGATATCTGAAAGTACTTTTTCCAGAACTTGACGCTCCGAGAAACCAATGATCTCTTTTCTAAACTTCTGCTTCCATAACCCCTGTTTGAAACTTCCTTCAATCCTGAAGATTCTTTTCCTCATTCCATCAACCCCAGTGAACTTTCTATTCTACCAAGCTCCGGTCCGGTTGTGGTGCTTCCTGTTACCGCTCCTCGAGAATTCGCTATTATACATATGCCCAAAAAGCTTACGCCTCCGCAGGCAGTTCCGACGTCGGCGGGAACCTGTAATGTCTTCTCGATGATTTTCATCTCTTCTTCCTTAACTTCAGGATGTAAAAGAACGCCCTTGTTAGTTGCCACTCCAAGTGAACCCACGTACGGTCTGCCAGCAATCGTGCTCTTAACTACTTTAACTTGAAGCGCTTTTTCAAGAAGCTTCACGGTTTTATCTGGAAACTCCGGACTGACAATTGCTCCATAATCATTTGCTAAAACAAGATTTCCAAAACTGGTGAGTTTTCCCGGAATGTGGTGCAATTCTACACCCACTTCTCTTATTTTTTCCTCCTCTTCAAGCTCAAAAAATTCTGAGCAAACTATTGCGTTTGAGTTTCCGGCCAATAAAATTCCCAGAAGTGGGCTTTTTGAAATTAAAGTGTACACGGCCGGTACACCAAGTATACTGGATTCATCTGGGTGAAGGTGTACATTTTTCGGGAAAAGCACGATTTTATCATTACAGAAGGCATATGCACCAATAAAGGGAATCCTATTTATATCCATTCTTCTTACGGGCATGTAAATACCTACTCTGCCGAGAATACCTTGACAGTTCCATCATCTTCTTTGACAACCTTGATACGAACTCTGGTTGGTGGCTTTCTGGCTCCTCTTCCCCAGATCATCTCATTCAGCTTAGGGTCTATGAAGATTTTCTCAGACTTTACATGTTTTTTTACAAAATTTTTCAGAAGAGCCACTGCCCTTTTTGACCTAGCATATCTCGGAGCCTCTCTAGCCTTAGAAAGAGGCACAACATATATTCTTTCTTCAGGCATCCTCTCCTCCTCACGGTTTTATTCTCTGTCTTCTCCAGCTCCGCTGTTTAATAGAACCACGAATTTTTCCTCTGGTTTTTATTATTACCCACATTGGTGCTCGTCTAGTCCTTTTTCCAGCTCTGATGAGTCTCCTTTTCAGTGGTGCGGGCTTATTTTTCGCCATTTCCTACAACCTCCGAATTCTGATTTCTCTCCTTCTTTCTGCTAGTTTGCTAAGGATCGTTCTTAATTGCTCATCCGTTATTGGGGACACGATTTTGCCCGCCTGCGCCAGCTGAATCAGTTGCAGTTCTAACTGTTCAGCGAATTCCGGATGGGCGGTTTTCAAGTTTGCGAGTCGACTTCTCGCTTCTGGTGTGAGAATTTGCTGCAAAATCTGTCGCTTCTGAATTTCAAATTGTTTTCTCAATTCTTCTTGCCTTCTCTGTTCTTCCAACCTAGCCTGCATCTCCATCAGCTTTCTTCTCCGCAGTTCCTCAAGCTCCTCGTCCACCTTCCTCACCCCTTGACAAAATTTCTTCTGCTAGTCTTTCAAGTAGCTCAACGCCAGTTTTGGACGGTTTTCTTCCTTTTTTATCTACTTTTACAATAAGACCCGCCCGTTCAAGTTGTTGGAGGATGGTTCTTATGATTTTTCCTCCTCCTTTTTTAAATTTCTCCGGACTCTGTCCCCTTCTTTGTCTTCCCCCATATATCGTTCGAAGCCTAGAAACCCCTATTGGACCTTTTAAATAGATTTTTCTGAGTATCGATGCTGCTCTGATGTACCACCAGTCCGGTTGCATGGGAGGACGCTCTGCATGTACTCCGGTTTTTACAAAATAACTCCAGTGTGGTGGTTCCAGCTCCTTATACTTTTTAAGCTCTTCTTTTAGCCTGTCTATCATCACAGACGCCTTTACCTGTTCGACTTTCATACGAGATACCACCTTATTTCTTTAGCGTATGTTATTTAATCTTCTCTTTTACTTTTTGCTGTTTAAAGGGTATCCGATACACTCTTCCACATGATAGACAACTCCAAATGATTATGCCCCTTTTTATTCTGACTCTAACGGTTTTTCCGGGAATCCAAATAGAAAAGCATTTTTTGCAGAATCTTCTCTTTAAAATTTTTGAAAATCTGATGGTGTATCTGGTCTTGATTTTCCATGCCAATTGCACGTATCTTTCGGCCAGCTGAGGATTGCTCTCATAGATTTCTTCCGCTAAGTCCAGAAGCCTTTCTATTCTTTCTAGAGCAATTTTTTTCCATTTGTTCATAAGATTCCCATCTTCTGCTCAAAGGCGGTGATCACTCGTGATACAACAGTTGAGGCAGTAAGTGGTTTTTCGTAAATGCTTACAAGTTCCGCGTTAAGCGATTCGATATTCGTTAAGAAATCTCCATGAGGGAAACCACCCACTATAACGCACACGTCTTCGCTTTTTTCAAAATCTTTGAAAACTTCGGAAATCTTTTTTCTCCTACCTTTTTCAGTCATCACTATCTTGTGTTCAGAACGAAACTCGTTCAAAAGACTTCTAAGAGAGCCATTCTCAAGGATTAAAAGAGGGTGTTCTGGAGGCACTCGCCCTGTGAGAAAAAGCTGTTCCATCAAACCCTCGAACCTGTTGTACATCCGGGGAAGATTAACAGTTGGATCTACTGTTATGATTTTGTCTTGTCTTGTGTGCACATAAACCCTTAACAAGCCTTCCATATTCAGCGGAGAATCCAAAGCGGTTAGAAGGCAGAAATGAACGATGTCTGGCCTCCCTCTTCTCTCATAGTCTGGTAATTTACGCATTGCCTGATAATGTAAGCTTGAGTTGAGGATGATTTCTGTGGGTTTTCTACCCTTCTTCCTCGCATACCAAGTAATTACTTTATGTTTGGCTATTTCTGGTGGAACGGTTTCCAGCTCTGCGTCCGCGATTATCAAGTGAAGCATCATTTTCTATCTTATGTTTTTTCATAAATAGCAGAATTGCAGAAGATATGATGTGGGAAATTGAGACTAGGCCTTTATGATGATAGTGGAGAGCTACTTCCTCGCGTATATTCTTCTGGCAAAACACAGCTAGACGCAATAGAGGAAATTTTAGAGGCATTTGAAAGCTCAGACATAGTTTTCTTCAAGGGCGTTGTAGGTAGCGGAAAATCAGTTGTAGGAATAAGAACTGCGTTGGAATTTGGTAAGGGCGTAGTTTCTGTACCAACAAAAGTGCTCTCAGATCAATACGCACGCAGTTATGAGAAGGAAAAGTATTTCGTGAAATTCAACGGTTCAAGGGCAAAGCTGGGTGTTATGAAGGGAAGAAGAAATTTTCCTTGTCTTTACTTGCAGGATAAAGGCCATGATGGAACCGCTGCGTCGAGGACAATACCGTGTCGAAGGCCTCTGAAAAAATCTGCCGGCGAGAGACGATTAGATGCTTTAAAGGACTGCCGTCACTGGGGATTTCTATTTCCGAAATCTTACGGAAGTAAAATAGAAGATGCGGAAAAATTGCCATATATCGGAGTAGGTGGGGAATGGTTACTCTGTTTAAAGGGAGAATGCCCTTACTGGAAACAATTCACGGCTTATGTGGATGCTGACGTCACGATAATGAATTCCGCCAAATGGATGGCCGAAGTCATGATTGGTAGGATTCCAAAGGTCCCAATAACTGTGGTTGATGAGGCCGATGAATGGTTAGATTCACTCGCTCTGAAAACCGTTATATCAGAAAGGCATGTGGAAAAAATTGCAGATTTTTTACGTGATCAGAAGGAATTTAAAAAAGAGTTAGAAAGTTTTTGGAACGAGGTTTTGAAAGGCAATACCGATCCGATTGAGTTTGCGATATTTTTCGCGGGGCTTTTGGAGGAGCTCGACGAGACTGGGGACGAACTTCTTTGGAAATTGAAAGCGGTGGTTGAGCATGAGGAATGGGTTGAGTGCGAGAAAAGGGAAAATTCTCTCCTATTTTTAGTTCCAGATCCAAGACCAGTTTTTAGAAAAATATTTGAGAAGCTAAAATGCCGGTGGTTGCTTATGAGTGCGACGATACAATCGAGCAGCGTTTTGAGAGAAATCTTCGGAATAGAGCCGATCATAGTTGAGGGAGAAACAAAATTTCCAGGTACTCTAATACGAAGAAAATCGGGTCATGAAGTTGTTGTTCGGCACGAAAATTGGACGAAAGAGGAATTTCGTGAAGCATATTGGAGATGCTTATACAAGATATTCGAACTGGCAGAGAAGCCGGCATTCGTCCCAGTACATGCTTTTAAGTATCTCCCAATCGAGCTATTCGAGAAATTGAAAACTTCTTCAGACGATATGGTTGAATTAGAAAACATTTTTCTTTCCTCTAAAATGGACAGAGGAGCCGATCTAAAGGGCATGAAAAGCATAATACTTTTGAAGTTTCCTTTTCCCGAAGTTGAAGATCCACTCTTAAAAGGAATGAAAAAACGATTGGGAGATAAAGCATTCTGGTTGTACTATCGTGACATGGCGGACAGGAGCTTCATCCAGCAAATAGGGAGAGTACTTAGGTCACCGCACGACAAAGCAGAGTTCTGGAGTCCAGATCTCATTTGTCATGAAATGCTCCGAAGAGTCTGGAAAGGCGAAATAATCGAAAAGGGATGACAGCAGATATAAAAAGATGAGACTTCCTCTAATTAAGATAAACATATGGTTGAGATAAAAATATCTGGACCATTGCGCGTGGCATGTTTTAACGAATTTAAGGATTCCTCTTTAGATGATGCCGAATGCAGAAGGAAGGTAATTGAAGAATTGCAAAAAGAGGCCGATGTCCACAGAGTCCTTCTCGATGGTCCAATCGTACGAGTGTATCTTTCTGAAAAAATCCACAAAATAGCTAGAGCAATCGCCATTGCGAAAAGATTAGCGTTGGATGACCTTTCCTATAGCAAGTATGATGAGAAAAAATGTAACGAGTGCATACAAAAGAGAAAAGAGGCTATCCTGAAGATCTTGGAAGACCTGCCTAAAGAGCCTCTTCTCTTTAAAAAACTTGTGAATCCCGAAAAACGAGCGACGAAGAAAGATAATAAATGCGTTAAGTGCGCCTCGGTCGCACGAGAAAATTTGTTTTCTGAAATCATTTCTCTTTTCGAAGATTTCACAAGCGGAAAAAGCTACGCTGAAATCTTCTGCGAAAGAAAGAAGCCATTCTTTGTTGATGGTATATGGAATCCACCGCCAGAAGGTTCTAAACTGGTGGATGAATATGAGCTGAGAAACAAAAGAGGGCTTGTTAGAATTTGGGAAAGGAAAGACTCACCAGTCCTTTTTTACGAACTGGATCTGCCGGAATTTCACATACCTAAGGAAGAACTAGAACTTTTGTATTCGGCCTTTAATGTTCAATTCGACGAACCTCCTCCCCATGCTAAATTTTCTTTTCATGACATTGCACACACATTCACCGAAGAGTGGTATGTTGCTCTGTTACACTCAATTCGGAGCAGAACCCATGAAATTTCTAGCAGACGGATACATGAACTATCAAAGATTCTTGCGTCGTGGATAACATACAGATTGCTGGAACCGTTCAGTTGTGATGATTATCTCACAGACATTTACGTGCATGCTCCGCCAGAACTACAACCTCTAATGGTTGAGCATGAAAAATGGGGAAGACTGGAGACGGGGATTTATTGGGACACACCATCTCTTCTTTCGCTCGGTGAGTCAATAGCTTCTCGTTTAGGAACCTCCTTTGACGAAGTCAGGCCACAGTTGGACGCGGAGATTCCCGAACTTGGCATGAGAGTCTTCATAAGCAGAGATCCAGCAATATGGCCTAAAAGCGTCGAAATGTCAGTGAGAAAAAGAAGAGTTAAGCCATGGACACAGCCTCTTTTTATTTTCCGTGGAACACTGAGTCCACTTGCGAGTGCTTTTCTTTCAAACGCTTTAAGAATCGGATGTAGCGCTTTTGTGATCGGAGAAATGGGTACGGCAAAAACTTCACAGATAGAAACCTATATTCCAGAAATAGGTCTGCAGAACAGAATCGTGGTTTTTCAAGATACTCAAGAACTTCATATCGAGGATTTCATAGCGAATGGTTATAGGATAAGCGACGTTAGAGCTCAAAATCCTGAACAGCTGGAGAAACAGATAAGAGCATTTTTACGAGGCGGGCAAAGTTATTGGCTAATCACCGAAGTTAGATCTTCCGAAGCTGTTCGCTCAGTTCTTGGTGCTGCGGTTAGGCAAGGCTCGCAACCAGTGGTAGCTAGCTTTCATGCTAGAGAAAAAAGAGAAGCATTTGTCTTAGTAACTCACATAATGGGTCTCCATCCTGAAGCCTTTAAATACATAGATTTGATCATCAGCACTGCAAGATTTTCAACGCGTAGCGGAAACATCCGCAGGATAATCGAAATCGCAGAAGTTAGAAAAGACTGGAAGGAGAACCCGCTTTACGTCGAAATTTTTGGCGATGATAGACAAAACGACATTTTGTTATCAAAGAATCTTTTCAGCGGACCAAAAAATCTCGTTTTTAAATGGAATTCAACAGATTTGTCAAAACTAGATTTGAAATCATCAGCAAGACTTTTGCGCTTCAAAGCTGCCGAAGAAGGTGGAAGCGATCTAATACCAAAATTATGCAAGAAACAAGGAATGGATCTTGATGAATTTCTTGTTAAAATTTTGGCTGAAGCCAAATTAAAATCATTTCTGTTGGTCTTATCTCAGAAATCGGGAAAAAATGAATATCTCGAGTTGCCATTTGTGACGAAGGCTTATGGTGTCTACTTTTCCCTGCTCAGAAAATTGGAGAATCCAGTGATGGCTCTTGAGGAGTGGAAGAAATGGCTTCAGAAGAAATAAGGCCGCCGCCTGAATTTCCGCTTCTTAAAGAAGTTAGAGCGATTTTGGAATCGGAAAGAACAAAAAAGACGACTGTTTTTGAAAAAATTTGCAAATTTGCCCATCGTATTTTTGGGAAATTCATTTCCGATTACAAACTATCCCCGCAAACAGCTGTCAAGTTAAAAGAAGCAGGAATCAACATCACTGGCGGAGAATGGCTCGCAGGCTTTTTGTTTTTCCTACTACTTCCTATACTTTCCTTTTTCATTTTCTGGATTCTTAGCCCATCTTTGGTGGAAAACTTTCATATTCTGATTTTGGGATTCCTGCTTGCAGGCTTTTCTGCGTTAATTTTTCTACTCTATCCAGAGGCGCGTGCATCCTCTCTGGCAGCAAAGGCCCAAACTGACGCGGTTATTACGGTTTCAATCATGGCATTCTCACTTTATCATCGACCGGATTTGAACGGAGCACTTGTCAGAGCAGCAGAAGCCACGGATGGAGCTCTTGCAAGAGAGATAAGGCTGGGCCTTTTACAGATGAAGCAACAGAGAAAATACGGATCGCTCAGACAGCTTCTCACGGACATCGCCGATAGGTGGGGAAAGGCAAACGATAGCATCGGTCAGTCACTTTTTGACATCCTTCGGTCAAGTGGAACGATAAGTGAGGAAGCACGTGTTTCTGATGTAATGAAGGCACCGGTTAGAGTCTTAGAGGGATCAGAAGAGCAGCTCTCCACTAGATTAAACTCTTTGATACTGCCGACAATAGCCTTCCTGACTTTCGGTTCCCTTCTGATTGTGGCTACTATCGGTCTTTCTCCGGTTCTCGGAGTGCTTGGACTGTCGTTCATAGATCTCAAATTTTACGTGGGGCTGGCTGCTTTTCTCGTCGTTGTTTTTCTTGCTTTCACTTTGTATCTCTCTGCAAAGAGGCCTTCAACGATTCATCCAATTGTTCTAGAGACAAGCTGGGAAAATACCACCGGAGGAGTAATGGTCTTCAGACTTTTGATACCTTTTTTAGTTTTCATTACATTATCACTTCCGGGAATCTTCTATTTGCTGGAATTTAGAGTTGGTCTGGCCGAAATTTTTACCATGAGTTTGTCTACGCTTTGGATAGTGCTAGCCAGTGGGGTTTCGATTAGTCTTTATGGATACCTCGGATATTCTACTTTGCTCGAAGCACGAGAAAAAGAAAGGAAAAGGATTGCCGATTGGGAGAACGCGCTAAACATTATGGGATCAAAGATGTTAGATGGAAAGTCCGCCGCCAGAGCGATGATCGAAACTGCGGAATTAATGAGAGGAGAGTTATCTTCAGATCTTAAGCTTGCTGGAGAAAGAATGGAAAAAATTGGCGCCGGAATGGAACATTGTTTGCGCAAAAATGAAAATCCGCTCATTCGCAATTTTATCTCAGTTATTTCTAGCCTAAGAAGAGAAAGTGAAATTGCTGCTGGCAGGGCATGCATGATTGCAGCCGAGTTTATTCACATGTTACGTAAAACTGAAAAAAGATTCCGAGAGAAAATAAACGATGTATTAGGAAATTTGTGGATGATTTCGATAATACTAGTACCGATAGTTTGTGCAATGTCTGTTTGGGTGATGGATGTAGTATCGGGCATGAGGCTCTCTGTAACAACGCAGATGGAAGCGGCCGGGGTTTCTTGGTATCCCTTTATGCTTGGAATTATGGAAACAAAAGAGCTGGCTATTCTTCGTTTGATCATGGGTATAACAGCGATACTAATTTCTGTAATAATCGCCTGGTTTATCTCAACGATAAAATCCCCAGGAGACAAAGTGGAGCTCTGGTTATCAATATCAAAATCTTCTCTGTTGTCGTCAATAATTTTTGTTCTATCGACCCTACTTCTGGCCTTGATTTCTCCAGCTATGCCTTAAAATTTGGACAGAACAAGTTAGGATGATGAGATTACACATCGAGAAAAAATTGCAGGAAGATTTTCCCGAAATCTCCGTGCTTGTGCGCGAGATAACTGGAGTTTTAGTCAAAAATAGAGATGAACAGCTCGAAATTTTCAAGCAGAAGGTCTTTGACAAGCTTCGTAAAACGTATTTCATCGAAGATGTAAAGAATTTGCCAGTTATACGACAATATAGGAGTTTCTATTGGCGGCTTGGGATAGACCCAACAAAAACTAGGCCAGCAGGCGAAGCGCTATTGCGACGTATACTTCTTGGCAAGGATCTTCCAACAATCAACACGTTAGTTGATGCGTACAACTTGGCATCGGCGGAGACGGGAGTGGCGATAAGTGCCTTGGATCGAGAAAAAATCAAGGGAGAGCTTGTTCTCAGATATTCCCGAGTCGGAGAGTTATTTTTTGGAATGGGCATGTCGGCTTCCATGCTCTTGGACGGAGGTAGACCGATAATCTGCGATGACGAGAAGGTTGTTGCTCTCTATCCATATCGAGATTCCGAGCTAACGAAGATCACTGAGGAGACAACAAAAGCCGTGTTGATCTTTTGCGGAGTTCCCGGAATAGAAAACAGATTTCTACAGGAAGTGGCGGAAAAAACCATCACATACATCAAAAGATTTTGTGGGGGAGAAGAAATTCAACAGTAAACGTTTTAACTTCCGTCCGCTGTTAGAATTTTTGGGTGAAAATCTGAAAATTCTGGTCGCTGCAGATTTTCACGGGGCGGCAACAGCAGAGAGCAATCTTTCGAAATTTCTTGAGAGAGGTTACGATTGTGCGATTCTCATAGGCGATTTGACAGAGTTTGGGCCACCTGAGGTGGCGGAGAGCATTCTCTCTCTGGTGGAATCGTTCAAAATTCCAGTGCTTTCTGTTCCCGGGAACTGTGATCCGAAAGATATTCTTGCGATTCTAGACAGACATGGTGCAAATCTGCACGGAAAATGCCGTAAAATTGGTGATGTTATTTTTGTTGGCCTAGGTGGTTCAAACATCACTCCATTTAGAACCCCTTTTGAATTAACGGAAGCAGAGATTCTTGAGGAACTTTCAGCCTTGCTCGAGGGAGTGAAGGGTCGCTGGGCACTTGTGACGCATGCTCCTCCGTTTGAAACAAAGCTTGACGAATTGCCTTCGGGAACACATGTTGGCAGCAAAAGCGTGAGACAAATCGTTGAGGAAAAACAACCATTGCTTTTGGCATGCGGACATATCCATGAGGCACGCGCCATAGACAGGATTAAGAACACGATTATGGTAAATCCTGGTCCAATTTCTAAGGGTTTTGCCGCCGAGGTTGTGATAACCGAAAATGACGTTCATGTGGAGCTCCTACAGCTATGAACAAAATATACTGTCCACGCTGTGGATCTGATAAGCTCAGATGGGCTTCTGGACTTCCTCAACTATGGTCGCTCTACGAATGTCTAGAGTGCGGATATCGGGGAGCCTTGGTAGTCACAAATGGGGAGATAGCAGAAAAAATTAAGAAAGAATTTAGAATTGAGCAATCTGGTTTTACTAAAGAAAAATGAAACCGGGGGCTCAAATTCGTCGAACAAGCACGTCTATTGCAACATGATAACATCTTGGTGCGTAAGATCTGACCTTTCTTCTTCCGATAATTTCGGTCTGAAATCCCAATTTTTCTGCAGTTTCGATTACATATTTTTCAGAAGGCTCAAACACGTCTGGCTCTTGGCCGTAATCATAAAAGTGGACGATGCCTTTATCTCCGATTGCAAGTAACGCGACAGGGAAAAATTCGCGGCCAAATTCTGGAAGAGGCATCAGAACTCTGTCGCAAGAATTCGTTAAAAGATTTCTAATAACTTCTCGACAGTCTCCTAAGATGGGCAAGACTTTGTGTCCAACCTTGTTGAGTCGAATGTTTTCCACCATGAGTTCATAGGCCGAGGGATTTATGTCTATCGAATAAACTACTCTTGGATTTGAATATTTAGCAATCTGGATAGAATAACACCCAACCCCTGCAAACATATTAACCACAACTTCTCCCTGTTGAACCATTTTTACTATGCGCATTCTCTCCGTGCTCAGTCGTGGAGAAAAGTAGACCCGTGCGAGATCTACCTTAAAGACACAACCATTTTCTCGATGGAAAGTCTCAGTTCTTTTTTCACCTGCGAGCCATTCCAGTTCTCGAGTTCTAAATTCTCCACTCACGGGACTAACTTGATTCAAAACCACTTTCACGTTTTTATGAACCCTCATTATCGCTTCAGCTATTATTCTTTTCTTATCTGCGAGTTCATCTGGAATTTTCATGATCGCTATATCTCCGACGATATCAAATGCACGTATTCTTTGCAGCTCTTCTTTGGAGAGTTTATCCGCCAGGGCCTCTCGCAAATTTCTGATCATTTTTTGCTCACCTCACAACCGCTCGAGAGTTTTCCAGCTTTTTCTAACGAAGTCCGGAAGCTTTCCATATCTTATTTTCCATTCTTTTAGGAATTTGATTGTTTTCGGGTCTGAAGGATAGCCGGAACCGAAATCTCCAAATTTCTCGCGCAACATCATTACTGTTCGATCTCTTTCAACTTTCGCTAAGATGGATGCAGCTGCCACTGGGATATACTTTTTGTCTGCGAAATTTTCTATCACGATTTTCGCAGGCACATGATGAACATATCTCATCAATCTGGCGCGAAATCTTTCCGGATTGGGATCCACAGAGTCAATATAAACTTCATCGGGTCCAAGTCTGTCGATCAGTAAAGCAAACTTTTCTGCTTCAAGCTCGTTCAGCGCTTCCTTCCTTCTTGCCCTGTCGATCTCCTCGGGCGAAACTCTTAGAATTTCATATTTGGAGGAAATTCTGCGTATAACTTTTGCCAGTTCTTCTCTTTTCCTGGGTGTGAGAGTTTTAGAATCACGTACCCCTAATCCTTTCAAATACTCGATATTCTCTCTTTTCAGCAACACTCCACATATCATCATGGGACCTATCACGGGGCCCCTGCCGGCCTCATCGATTCCGCTTATCATCAAATAACAATGGTTCGAATCTTTATATCCGAAATACTCCGAGGTTACAAAATGACAAACTGAGGCAAAAATTTAAATGTCGAACTAATTTCTTCATTTTGGTGGTCCATATCGACTTCGCGTACATTGACGAGGAAGAAGAATATGAGGAAGACGAAGACTGGATGGAACGCGCAAGATATGAAATAGTCGAGTTCCTGCTAAGAAGATACGGTTTATTAAGGAGTAGTGATATCGCCAAAATTCTAAACTGGAAGGTACGCGAAGTCAACAGTGTACTTAAAGATTTGGAAAGCTGTGGTAGGGTTAGAAAAACAAAAATCGGTAAAAGCCAAATGTGGTGCCCCATCGAAGACATCATACATAACCCGATGTACTATTGAGACGTTTTTATAGACCAAGGTTTATCCTCATGAGCTAAGAAGAATATGACTGGTGTAGAGAAATGAAGGTTGAGCATCAAAACAAATTACGAAAGGTTGGAATTTTGGTGGTCAGCGACACTAGAGCAGAAGCTACTAAGAAAGGCAAAGATACGGATGTCTCTGGGAGAATTTTAGAGAGAGAACTCAGAAAGAAGGGGTACAACACTATTCGAGAAATCATACCAAATAATGGCAAAATAATAAAGAAAATTCTGCAGAGACTTCTCCGAGATCCCCAGATAAGCGCAATTTTGATCACCGGTGGTACAGGAATTTCGAAAAGGGACGTCACGATTGAAACAGTGGAACCAATGTATGAAAAATATGTTATGGGAATCGGCGAAGCGCTCAGAAAGTTGGGTTATGAACGGATAGGTTTTCCTGCTCTTCTCAGTAGAACTTCTGCAGGAATCATAAGTGGTAAGCCGGTGTTTTGCTTGCCAGGTACGCCGAACGCTGTCAAGGTGAGCATTCGGTTTCTTCTCCAGAATTTTGATTACATCATACGGGAAGCTAGCAAATGAGGTTAATCTATCGGGTACATCGCTGGCGAGCATTGCATGAGAAAGCCTGGCTCATTTTCGGCATGCCACCAGAACAGCGCCCGATGGAAGATAGTTCTGTTTTCAAAAGATATGCGCCAAGTTGGATATCCTCCAAACTTCGTGAAAACACAACTCATACTGATTTCAGCGTTTGCGGGAATTCCTACTGGACCGTTTTGATCAATCCAAGTTCTAGAGCGTAGACTAGCGAGCGCAAGCTCTGGAGAGATTATCCACCCCTTAAGCAGGGCTTCAGCGGGTGAAGGACATTTCTCGGCTCCTATCCGTTCTGTTCCGATTTCAATAGTGGGTGTCTCTATTTCTTGTAAACTGGGAATATCATGCTGTAACTCATCCCTCCTGAATGTCAAAATAAATGACTCATTATCCTCCGTCATAACGTAGAGGACGTGGTTTTCCAACCAAGAATATCGCACAATATCTTTCCCAGAGTAGAAAAATGCGGCAAGAATGCCGGCAGCTTCTTTCGGGTGATCTTTTGCGAAAAAATAGAATTCCGGCGGGTTTGGTTCGATGTTTATATTTTCATTTTCTATGGATTCCAAAACACTAAAACATACCAAAAGTTTTTCACCGCTTCGTTTGAAAAATACGGTTTCATCTTTTGGGAGAGTCAGATTATCGGAAATCATATCAAACGGCACGCCGGCGATATAGGATTTTCCTCTGAGAGGCCCTTCCAGCAATTCTAGAACAAAGGCGTTCTGATGTATTTTCAACCGATAATTGTACCCCTCGATGTTTTTGGGCAAATCAATCTTACCAAGTACTCCGGTGGAAAAAGATTGAAATGCCGTCCAGCTCAAATTTGTTACGAAGCCAGATGCTTTCTCATCAATCTTCATAGCAACTTGCTTGTTGTAGATAGTTATGAGGATAAAAGCAGTCAGAAACGCTGAGACAACGATAAAAATTAGAATGAATGGAAAATCTTCTCCGTCATCTGACAATTATATCGACCCCTTGATCGGTTCTTACGACGTAGACCTCGTAATCCCCCGGACCGAGTGTTAACATCGGAAGCTCCAGTTCCGATTCCAAGCTCAGATTTTCACCCCATGCTTGGACAACAATTTCTTTAGGCTCTGTACGGAGGGAACAATCTTTTGGAACATGGATTTTGAGCATCCTCGAGCTACCAACCGGCTGGTAGGCTAGGAGCGCCACGCTATCCGAAAATTTTCTAACATCCAACATGAAATCGTTTTTAGTTTTCCAAGACATTAGAGCATTCATGGAAAACGTGGCAATAGTTAGAAACATGACACCCAACGCCACCCACCCCACGAGACGGAAGATCATCATCTTAAGAGACATCCGGACATTTAAAAACATAAGACTTTTGCTTTTTCTGACAATAAGATTAATTTGATGTGGCTCCCGTTTCGGCCAGATTCGCTTGAAGTACTATCGGATCCACTCGCGAGAAAATCGCTGAATAGATATTTCGCTGTAATGGAGGACAAATTGCCTGCAAGGTTCCAAATATGCAAGAGAATTTCCGTAAAAATCGATCTTTCGTCGGATGAAAGCATACTTTTAGCCGAACACAAAGCGGCTATGGAGAAGTTCTGGAAAACTCTTTCGAAAATCGACGATGGGAAAATAAGGCTACAAGAAATGGAAATCCCGGAAGTTTCTCTTCTCGAACTGAAGATCGAACTTGCTAAGCGAATTCTCAGAAAATGTCATTTCTGCGAACGGAGGTGTGGAGTAGACAGAACGATTGGTGAGAGAGGAGCTTGTGGGGTCGGAGAAAAGCCAAAAGTGGCTTCGGAGTTCATGCATTACGGAGAGGAGCCGGAACTAGTTCCGAGCTACACAATATTTTTCTCAGGCTGTACGTTCAAGTGTAGATTTTGCCAGAATTGGGATATCTCGCAATTTCCGGACGAAGGTACGGAGGCGAATCCAAGAATCTTGGCAAGACTCGTTGAAAATGCGAGAGATAATGGAGCGAGAAACGTGAACTGGGTAGGAGGAGATCCGACGCCAAACCTTCACGCTATCTTGGAGGCCCTTTGGTTTTGCAAGACTAACATACCAAGTGTGTGGAACTCAAACATGTATCTGACCACCGAAGCGATGGATTTACTGGCAGGCACTCAGGACATCTACTTGACGGATTTTAAGTACGGAAACGATAAGTGCGCGGAGAGACTTTCTCTAGTTAAAAACTACTTTGCTGTCGTTTCTAGAAATCACAAAATTGCTGCTGCGGACTCGGAGTTGATCATAAGACATCTAGTCATGCCAAATCATCTTGAATGTTGCACTTATCCGGTGCTGGAATGGATTGCGAAAAATCTTGGACATGAAACTCGCGTGAATATCATGGATCAGTATAGACCAGAATATCTCGCGCCGAAATTTGAAGACATAAACCGTAGGATAACGGTAGAGGAGATGGACAAGGCTCTCAGCTATGCACGAAAGTTTGGTCTGAAAAACATCATTACTTGAAAAATCAGACGACCGCTTTTTCCGTTTTTGCGTCAAAAATGTGAATGTGTTTCATGTTAAATGTGATGGTTATCTTGTCTCCCATTTTCAAACCGATTTTTGGGGGAGCTTTGGCGACCATTCTCAGGTTTCCTCTGCTCATATAGAGAAAATCTTCCGATCCGATCGGCTCTACTAGGTCTACTTTCATTTCTATAGTATTTTTTTCACCTTTTCTCGATATCAAAATGTCTTCGGGGCGAACTCCGGCAATCACTTCTCGACAGTCTGCTTTCCTGATTATTTTTGCGATTTCGGAAGGTAGTTCAATCGAAAATTCGCCAGCATCCAAAATCACCTTGCTTTTTTTCATCACCACTGAAGCTCTGAAGAAATTGATCGGCGGTGTACCTATGAAGCCAGCTACAAATGTATTCGCTGGAAAGTCGTATATCTCCTCCGGAGTGCCAACCTGCTCGACTCTCCCGGCTCTCATCACTATCACCCTGTCTGCCATCGTCATTGCCTCGAGTTGGTCGTGCGTCACATGAATAGTGGTGATCTTTAACTCCTTCTGCAATTTGCGAAGTTCTGCTCTCATGATTACACGCATCTTGGCGTCAAGGTTAGAAAGTGGCTCGTCCCACAGGAAAATTTTTGGTTCACGGACGATCGCTCTTCCAAGGGCAACTCTTTGTTTTTGACCCCCACTAAGTTGGCTTGGCTTTCTTTCTAAAAGATGAGTTATATCCAATAGCTTGGCCGCATTTTTCACTCTTTTATCTACTTCTTCTTTATTGTAACCAAGATTTCTGAGTCCAAATGCCATGTTGTCATAGACGGACATATGTGGATACAAAGCATAATCTTGGAAAACCATGGCAATCCCTCTGTCCCTGATTGCCACATCGTTGACGCAAACTTTACCAAAGTATATATACCCACTGTCGGGTTTTTCCAATCCGGCAATGAGTCTGAGCACGGTAGTTTTTCCACATCCGCTTGGCCCGACGATTACAGCGAGTTCTTTATCCGGAATTGTAAAAGATACGTCGTTGACTGCTGTAACCTCTCCGAACCTTTTTGTCACATGGTCGAGCTTTACTGAGACCATCAATCAAATTACATCCTAAATGGATTTAAGCCATGTCTACTGCATGCATGTGATTTTTATCGGTTTCGAGGAGAAGCGAATAGGAGATGACATGTCTTATTCTTTTTAAAGGAACTTTTTAAAGTGATTAAAGTGAGTCTGTGAATTCCCTCGTCAAGAGATCCGTCGTGCTGGTTCTTGTGACCGCTAGCGTTCTTGGGGGCGTTTACATCAGCAGACCCTCAGGAACTAAAAAACCATCACTCGAGAAATGGGAGAAGGTTTATTCTTTCGCAATCGACTGGGAAGAGATTTCGAATACACCGATACGCTGGAGCGATATCGGTCAGGAAGAAAAATCTTTTCTGACAGATCTTCAAAGAAGGTCCTTTCTTTACTTTTGGGAAAAAGCCGACCAGGTCACAGGGCTCGTTTATGACAGAGCAAGCAATCCCGATATTTCAAGCATCGCGGCCACAGGTTTCGGTCTTTCTGCAATATGTGTGGCAGAGGCAAACGGATGGATTTCCAAAGATGAAGCATACCAACGTGTCTTGAGGATACTAAAGAATTTTGATCCCGATAAACCGAGCGTGGAAGGCAAAAACGGGTTTTTCTATCATTTTGTCAATGCACGAACAGGCCGGAGAGCTTGGATGAGTGAAATCTCCTCCATTGACACAGCAATACTCATCGCAGGGGCTCTCCATGCCGGACAACACTTTAAGGGAACCGAAATCGAGAGCCTTGCTAGCAGGATTTATAAAGCAGTCCAGTGGGACTGGATGCTTCTCAACAACGGACTTTTGAGTATGGGATGGACGCCCGAAGGTGGATTCCTTTCTCCAGCCTCCGGATATAGCGAGTATATCCTGGCATATATCTTAGCCTTGGGCTCGCCCACTCACTCGATTCCCCCAAAAAGCTGGGATACATGGACCAGTACCTTCAGTTGGTATTCGCACGATGGCAGACGATTCCTGACACCGGGCGGCCGGACAATGCTGGCATACCTTTATCAGTTTCCGGCTTGCTGGATCGATTTCAGAAACATTCATGATGGAAAGGCAAACTATTGGTTAGAGGGAGTAGCCGCTTTAAAGGCAAATAGACTGTTTTGTTTGGAGGAATCTCGAGTTAACCGCTGGCCAGCTGTTTGGGGGTGGACAGCCTGTGATGGAATAAATGGTTATCTTGGTTTCAGAAATACTTTTGATGGAACTGTTGCTCCATCAGCGGTAGCCGCGGCCATCCCATTCATTCCTGAAAACGCAATCCTTGATCTGATGAGAATGTACTGGGAATATTCTGAGAAAATTTGGGGAGAGTACGGTTTTGTGAATGCGTTTAACCCTAGTCAAAACTGGTTCGATAATGACTATATAGGAATCGATCAAGGCAACACGGTTCTAATGCTTGAGGCCTTCAAAAGTGGATCAGTTTGGAAAGAGTTCATGAGTATACCTTATATTATCAACGCTTTGCGGAAGGCGGGTTTTGTTGAGGGATTTCACCATGACAGCGGAGGATTTGTGAAAGACTGGATAGTGATAGGACCCTTTGGTTTGGGGGAGGCTGAAGCCTTCAATTCCGATTTTGTCGGAGAAACTTCATTATTGTTTTACAAATCTGGAGAGCGTATTGCGGGAAGAGAATGGGTCGAACATCACGCGCCATATGGCGATCCGGTGTCTAGGTTCATTGATTTTTGTCAAATTTTAGGGCCATATGAAGAAACGGGGGCTTACGCTTTTACGGTGATTTATTCGCCATCGAAGAAGACCGTGGAACTCAGGGTGGGAAGTGATGATTCTGTCAAGGTCTGGATAAATGGGAAACTTGTTCATTCTAATCGGGTTGCTAGGGCCGCCGCTCCGGATCAAGATATCATACCAGATATATGGCTTGAAGAGGGAACCAGCACAATATTGGTGAAAGTTTGCAACAAAGCAGGCGGCTGGGGATTCTACTTAAGGATACTTGAAAAGAAATAAAAAAGAAAAAAGAATGTGCCTCCGGGAATCTAGCCTTTTACTCAAATGCTATCCAGTCTATCCAGAGCTTACCCTGAACAGGTCCCTCGAAGACTATGTTAATTTGTCTGATATCCTTCAGGTTCAGCGATCCGGCTTGTTGAACAAACTGCACAAGGGGTATCTCTATTACTTCCCATTCTGTTTTCGCAGTTCTGTGAACTTTTCCGTTGTGACTGTCAGTGGCCGTGTGGACGTCCGCATTTGTCATTCTCTCGATATCCTCTGGCGCGCGTCCAAAAAGTTCTCGAGAAAGGTTCTCGATTGATTTTCCATATTTGCTCAACACAATGTCTCTATAAGCAGTGTTATTTCTGAAGTTGTTGTCAGATATCTTAAACACCCGCGCCGCATTCTGGGCATTTGAAAACTGCAAAGTATCCTGAAGCTCAACTTTGAAACTCATCGCTTTGCTGGCCTTTACAGCCATCTTTAGCGTTGTATAGCCGCTGAGGTCATAACCGGATCCTATACTTACCAGAATCGGATCGGTAGAGATGTCTCCGGACTTTAGGAAACACCAGTAACCGCTCCACCCCCCCTGCGGAACATCGATTGTCATTTGAATAGCAAGACCAGTAGAGGTGGGCACGAAAGCACAGTACTCATTACCGGGATCTGGCGGATACCCACCCATTGTTCCGACTGGAGTACCCAAGTTGGTTCCGAGCGATTCGTCATCGAAGTCGTCGAGAACGAGTGCCCCGGAAGGAATAGTTATTCCGCTTTCAACTTTTTCTTCTCTGCGAAGCAGTAAAACTGCTCCCACAATAACTATGAAAACCACGAGAACCACGATTCCCAGAAGCACCTTGTTTTTCTTTAGGTTGACACTTGTCTCAGTCATTTTCTCTGGGAAAAACTCGCTTGGATTTCCATATATACATGCAGGATAAAAATCCTCGTTTTTCTAAATTTTCGCAAAGATTCGAATATATTAAAAGGAGAAAAACTCGGGGAAAACCAATTTATTTCTAATGAGGATACTCTTACAGGGTTAAATTGAGATTGAAAAAAACCCTGCTGCTGATATGGCCGCTTTTTATTGTTTTAGTTGGGGTGCTTGTTTTACGTTTTTCTCACACGTCATCCGGGTATTACTTATACATTGTAGATCCACATGGGGACGATTACGGACCAGGAACGTATACCTATCCGGTAGACTTCACCTTCAGGCTGGAGAACTTTGGTAAGAGAGAAACTTTCGACGTGGTGGAGTTTAAGGTCTATGAAAAAAATGACAAGGAAATCGTCTTTGAGTATAGACTTGCACAACCTATTGTTGATCCTTGGGGCCTAAGCTCAAAGCCATACCCGATCAGCGTACACGGAATCGACATCTACATAGACACGGGAAAGCCGGGAGGGCACACAGAAACGATATTTGATAAGACTGTGCCCGGAAATCTAGAAATGAACCCCTCCGGAACGATAAACGCAAAAATAAGTGAGGATGCCGCTTGGGAGTACGCGGTAAGAGCTCATGGCTGGGAGGTTGCTATCTTCAGAAATCCGACTGGTGAAAATGGAGGGAAAATTAAAGTAGGTTCGCTCGAAGTGGATAAGGAAAAGGGAATTATACGTATTCTCATCCCAAACCGTATAACGGGAAGACCCAGCTCTGACTGGAAGATTGTCACGTACATTTTTGGCATAGACTACGGAAATGCTAGAGTTGTTAACGCTCACGCGTCCGCTTGGAATTTTGGTGGAGGTAGAGACGATAATTCAGATCCGAACATTATTGATCTCATAGTTCCACCGGGCACGACTCAGGAGGAAATCTTGAATTTCGAAAAAGGCGCTGTTTTTCTACCCGGTATCCCATTGACTTCGAAATCCTATACATCTCAGAAAGGCAGAATCATGGTTAAGCCGCTAGAAACCGGACTGAGTCCTGAAGAAATTCCTCCAATGGATAACATTCTCAATGAAATCGTCAGAAGAGGCATCATGTATTTCTGGGATTTCTCAGATAAAGAAACCGGTCTCGTTCGCGATACTACTAAGTATCCGAATGATGAGTTTCCAGCAAGTGTAGCGGCGACAGGTTTCGGTCTGACATCCTTGATAATAGGAGCGCACAGAGGGTGGTTGGATAACCAACTTGTTTATGAACACATTTTGAGAACTCTAAGGAGTTTCAGGGATAACGTTGCCCAGCATAACGGCTTTTTCTATCACTTCGTTAGGATGTCAACGGGTGAACGCTGGGAACCAGCAAAACTCGGAAAACCGGGCGAATCTTCTGAACTCTCCTCCATAGATACAGCACTCTTTTTAGCTGGTGCTCTAACAGCGGCAGAATATTACAAAGGAACAGAGGTAGAAGTCCTGGCCAAGGAAATCTATGAACGTGTCAGATGGGACTGGATGCTTGCAGACGATAATACTTTGTATCATGGATGGACGCCAGAAAGAGGATTCCTCCCACACAAGTGGGAATATTATGCGGAGTCTATGATTCTCTACCTTCTGGCGATGGGTTCTCCCACGCATCCAATTCCTCCAAGCAGTTGGGATGCATGGGAGAGACCGTTGGCAAACATCGGAACTAGGAGGATGTACATAATGTCTCCGCCGGAAAGTCTCTTTACATACCAATATTCTCACGCGTGGATAGACTTCAGAAACAAGCATGATAGGTATGCGGATTACTGGCAGAATTCTATCAACGCTATCTATAACAACAGGAATTTTGTAATCTGGGTAGCAATAAACAATCCTGGTAAATATAGCGCTTTCGGGGAGGATATTTGGGGACTAACTGCCGGAGATGCTCCGTGTGCAAAAACTGGCTATAAGAACTACGGAGCATATCTGGGGGGATATGACGGAACCATTCATCCTTACGGCATGGTCGCTTCTCTCCCCTTTGTTCCGGAGCTTTCCATGCGCGGAATACAAGCGCTTCTCCAGAGGTATGGAAGAGAAATCTGGAGAGAATATGGATTCACTAGCGGTTTTAATCCAGACATTGATTGGTATTCCCGAGATTACACAGGGATCGATGTCGGGATCCAAGTCATAATGGTGCAGAATTACTTGGACAATTTTGTTTGGAATCTTTTCATGAGAAATGATTATATTAAAAACGCCATACGCCTTGCTGGATTTGTTGAAGGAACACTGGAAAATGGCCGAGCTGTGACTGTAGAATACGAACAGAAATATCTCAAGCCGGTGGAAGTGAAGGAAACCATCGCTTCTAAAGCTCCACCAACTATAAAAATCGATGGTTTGTTGTCGGATTGGTCAGAAGCAACTTTCGAGACCGTGGGACCGCAAGACGTCGTTCTCGGGTCGATAAGGTCCGATATTGAAAACGTCAGGGGAAGGTTTGCTGCGGCATGGGACAAAAACTTCCTGTATCTAGCTTGTGATGTCACGGATACCATACTTGTCACAAACATAGAGCCAGATGATATTCACAGCCTATACCGTACCGATAGCATAGAGTTTTACATTCAGCCAGACAGATTCGTGCCTGGAGCTGCTGGAATTTTCAAAATTGCGGCAATACCATTTGATACAAAAGGAAACCCGCAGGCATGTAGACATGAAGATGTCAATCCTGGACCGATATCTATGGTTGCTCCCGAGGTGAAGCTCGCATCAAGCAGAACTTCAAACGGTTATGTGATCGAAATCGCTATCCCCTGGAAATACCTTGGCCTGGAGCCTGCAGAGGGTGTGAAGATAGGGCTTAATTTCACGATTCAAAATACGTACATCAGGGACGCGGAGCCCGGCGAATATGTAAGAACTGCCATGCTTTCTTGGATAAGGGTGCCGGTTGTCTGGGCGAGACCATCAACATGGGGGGTGCTTACACTAACATAAGCAATAAAAATATCGCGAAAGAGGTGAGTAGGTGAATATGGATAACAGAGGGCTAAGCACGAAAATAATTGCTGTGGGTATTGGTATCGTGATAATCATCGCCGCCCTTGTTGTGCTGATTCCCAGAGGTGAGAAAGAAAAGGAGTCTATAGTCGTTTATCATTACTGGACCGCTGGAGCAGACAAGCAAGCTGTTAGCATGCTTTCTCAGATGTTCGAGAATCGAACCGGGATTAAACCGAAAATGAACGCCTTTACAGGATATCAGGACAAGTTAAACCTAGTCATCGACACGAGCCCACCAGACGTCGCCGCCCATTGGTTTAACAATTTTTATGTTGGCTACGCACGCCGCGGATCTCTTTTGGATCTAACGGATTTCTGGCAATCTGAAGGCTTAAATCAAATATTTCCAGAAAAAATTTCAAGACTTCTTGAGGTTGACGGAAAAAAGTATGGTGTCCCGCTGGACATTCACTGGGAAGGCGGAGTAGTCATTTATAATCTAAGAGTGCTGCGTGCTAAAGGGCTGAACGTTCCGACAACTTGGGGGGAGTTTGAGGCCTTGCTGGAAGCACTGAAGGCAAGCGGTGTGGAACATCCGATCGCGATGGGCTTCAAGGATGCTTGGCCCAGAGACATGGTCTTTACGGCGCTTCTTGCCTCGATAGGCGGTGCAGATTTCTACATTGGACTAACAAGGGGAGAAAATCGATGGACGGACGCACCGGTTCAACAAGCTTTCGAGATCTATCGACAATGGTGTGAAAAAGGTTACTTCGATCCATCGGCTCCCGGATTAGACTGGCAGGAAGCCTTAAGCACTTTCATAAATGGAGAAACGGCGATTTACTTCATGGGCGATTGGGCTTGCGCGGCCCTCAAGCAGATAGGCTGGAAGCCCAACGTTGATTTCATCGCGGATTTCCTCCCATTCAAGAGCGGTGTTAGACCGATCGGTATTCCGGACGTTGAAGGTTTCGTGATACCTTCTAAGGCGAAGAATGCACAAGCCGCAAAGGAATTCCTGAAATTTATCACGGATAAGAATGTTCAGATATCCTTTGCTTCTATAAAAGGTAGCTTCGCTCCGCACAAGGACGCGAGAGTTGAAGACTATGCAGACAGCGTTCAAATCGCTATGTGGAGAAAGGCCGAAAATTGGGATTGGGCCCTACCGCTGATGTGGTACTATCCGCAGACTGTAAGAAATGTCTTCGGAGACAAAATGTATGAGATCTGGGCGAATCCAAGAACAGTTAACATCACTCAAATTTGTGAGGCGATTCAAGCAGTTGTTGGGGGGTGAAAAAGTTCCCCTACGCTGGTAAAACCGGTAATGGGGAAGCCCGCCAAAGGTTAGAGGAGGAGTTCAGAGAAGAGGAAAAACCAGAAAAAACAGCCTTTCTCTTTCTTCTAATTCCACTGTTGTGCATAGGTTTCGTGATTTTCACGATAGTTTACCTTTTTGCGGCAAGTTTTACCTCAAACGGGGAATTTGTGGGACTCCAGAACTTTGTAAAGCTTTTCACAGAGGACCCATACTTCTGGCCAGCCCTATGGCACAATCTTTTCTGGATGATCTGGGCTATTCTGATCCCGGTAGGACTCGGATTTATCCTAGCGTTTATCCTAAGCGCAGGGTTAAAGGGCGAAGGATTTTTCAAGGGCGTGATATACTTTCCAGCACTCCTGTCCGGAGCCACAATCGGAGTGATATGGAGCTGGTTTTTCCTCCCGAAAGATAACGGAGTTCTGAATTTTATCCTGAGCAAGCTCGGGCTGATGGGTTTAGCCAATCCCACTACTAAACTTTGGATAAACGATCCTTCCAGCCCAGTTCCATTTCTCTGGATAATAACTATTCCTGTGTTTGCGATTTCGGTCATGGTGATTTTGTTGTCATTCTTTCCGAAAGTATCCGATTTGTCGCTTGTTTTGATTGTCAGTTTATTCGGCATTGGGATTCCAGCGATCCTTTACAAGACTGGGGCAGTCTCCACCTCGCTGGTTTCAATCCTCATCGCATCAACTTGGGCGGGATCCGCGGTATCCATGGTTATGTTTCTGGCTGGAATGAGAGCAATCCCAAAAAGTGTTTTAGAAGCGGCAAAGGTCGACTGTGCTTCTTGGTTTCAGACACTTAGGCACGTCATCCTACCATATCTTCGTCCTGTTTTCACCATCCTCATTGTGCTCTCCGCGATAAGCTCCGTTAAGGCCTTTGACTTAGTCTACACACTTGCTGGGCAAGAGGGTGGAGCTGGGCACCACGCCGCAGATGTTCTAGCTCTTTACATCTATCGCAGCCTGAAGATAGGAAACTACGGATATGCGAGCGCCATAGGAGTTATCGGGATACTAGTTGCAATAGCGCCTGTTATCATCTACATTACTTTGATGAGGAGGAGGGAAGAAGAATGAGTGAAAAGAGCACAAAGATTCTTTATGTGATTGTTTTTTTCATATGCATTATATGGGTCTTGC
Organism: Candidatus Hadarchaeales archaeon; assembly: GCA_038823825.1. Taxonomy (NCBI): domain Archaea; kingdom Methanobacteriati; phylum Hadarchaeota (SeqCode); class Hadarchaeia (SeqCode); order Hadarchaeales (SeqCode); species Hadarchaeales archaeon (SeqCode). Next base: position 357,420 of record JAWBCC010000001.1, read on the forward strand.
CGCTCATCACCGTGATATTCGCATCATTCAAACCGGAGGTGGAGATAAGGACGGGTAATCCTCTCTATCCGCCTACGGATCCAACTACTAGCAATTACTCAGATGCTCTTTATGAGGGAAGCCCGCCGCTCCTTACCGCTTTCAAAAACACTCTGATAATAACGACCCCTGCTGTGCTCGGTTCAGTCTTTTTGGGCGCTCTAGCGGCGTATCCTTTAGCAAGGCTGAAATTTAAAGGAAGCACGACAGTATACCTTTTGTTACTCTTCGGGATGATGTTTCCATTTCAATTGGTAATGGTTCCGGTTTTCAAGGCTGCAGATTTCCTCGGTCTTTACGAGACGACCACCGGAAACTATCTGGCGGTGATAGGCACGCATATCATCTTTGGTGTGCCTTTCTGCGCTTTTATTCTTAGAAACTTCTTCAAAACTGTGCCCAGATCTCTCCAGGATGCCGCAATGATCGACGGATGTTCTCATTTCTCATTTTTCTTCAGAATTCTTCTTCCCCTCTCTCTGCCAGCCTTGGCTGTCATATCTCTCCTGCAGTTCACAGGAATCTATAACGATATGCTGTGGGCGCTGGTTTTGATGAGGTATACCGACACATACCCTGTTGCGACAACTCTAGCCAGCTTATCAACAACGGCCGGCGTGCCGTATGGGCTTCTCTGTGCGGCAGGCTTTTTGGCAGTCCTCCCCACGCTAATCCTTTTCATACTGTTGCAAAGATATTTCATACAGGGGTTGGCCGCGGTAGGTCAGTAAACCTTTCCCATTCTCACAATGATCTTGTGAATCTTTCCGTCACCTATTGGTGGTATCACCGGTTCCGCAAGTTTTTTGTTGTCTAGAATAACTTCACGCACGCCGGTATTCACACCTTCAGGATTTTCTACCTCGATTTCATAAATCGCTCCTCTGAATTTTCTGATAACCCTGAACCTCTTCCAGCTTTTTGGAATGCAGGGGTCGATGAGTAGGCCTTTTTCAACCGGCCTTACTCCAAGAATCCACTCCGTGCAAACTTTAAACATCCAAGCTGCAGATCCAGTATACCATGTCCAGCTTCCTCTTCCATAATTCTTGGCTGTAGGTCCGTCGGTGTTCCCCGGTAGAACATAAGGTTCGGCCTGATATGCGTCAGCGTCTAATGCTCGCAGCGGCGGACACATTCTGCGGAAGATGTCGTACGCTTTTTCCGCTTCTCGTAATTTACAATATGCCAGTATGCACCATGTCCCAGCGTGTGTGTAAACTCCTCCGTTTTCTCTTAAACCAGGAGCATAGCGCGTAATATATCCGATTGTGTTATCGGGTTTCGTGTAAGCTGGATGTAACAAAAGAGGTCCATAATCCATTAAAAGATACTTTTCAATTGCTTGTTTTATCTTATCAACCCTTTCGGGTGGAGTGATCTCGTTTATTATGGCCCAAGTCTGCGCATTTAGATATATCCTTCCTTCTTCACATGTTTTACTCCCGATTAGACTGCCATCATCTTTTGATGCCCTCCAGTACCACTCACCGTCCCATCCATATTCGTTTATTTTCTCTTTCAATTCTTCAGCTCTTCTTTCGTATAGCGCTGCTTTTTCATTTAGTCCGACTTTTCTACAAACTTTGGCGAATCTTTTCAGTAGACCATACAGGAAATGTCCTAACCAGATTGATTCTCCTTTCCACTGCAAACCTACTGCGCTCAAACCGTCGTTCCAATCTCCGGCGCCAATCAGCGGAAGTCCGCGAGGACTAAAGCGAGAGAGCGCTAAATCTATCGCCTTCAGACAATGATTCAAAATGGTGTCCTCGGGCCCGTCAACGTAAGGTACTTTTTCCTCCAGTATTTTGTAGTCATCAGTTTCTTCAAGATAGAATGTCAGGATGTACGGGAGCCAGAGCATATTATCGGAAATGTTTGTTCTCATGCCGATTGTCGTTCCGGGATGCCACCAGTGATAGACTGCACCATCTTGGAACTGCGCACAGGCATGCAGCAAGATTTGCTTTTTGGTTATCTCAGGATCTAACGGGAGCGCAATCAGGCTACTCTGGAGCTGATCTCTGAAGCCATAAGCTCCGGAGCACTGGTAGTAGCCAGTTCTAGCCCACATGTGTCCGGAGAGGGCCTGGTATTTTAGCCAGTAGTTAATGAGAATGTTGAACGCATTATCCGGAGTTTCGACCAATATGCCAGACACGAGATTTTCCCAAAAATCAATCACCTTCCGTAACGCCTCTTCGACGTTGATCGGGTCATGATATTTTCTGATCAAACTTTCGATCTTCTCTCTTTTTTCGGCCCCAAGCAAGAAAATGATAGTTTTTTCCTCACCGGGCTTCAGATGAATTCTGACGTGGAGACTCGCGATGCTGTCGCAGAACTTTCCAACATTTCCCGAGAGTCTGCCACTTTCCACAGCTGCGGGCCTGCGTATGTCTCCTCGCCTACCCAAAAAAGAGAGTTTGTCTCCTTCAAAACCTTCTGGTTTCATGTTGACTGAGTGGAAGGCTTCGAGCGGGATTTCTGGCTGTCCTGTGCTGATGTATCTCGGCGTCGGGAGTGGACGCTTCTTTGCAAATATACAGTTGAGATCCGTAATATATTCAGTCTCTATAAATGTTTTGTGAAACTCGCGATGTGTATCCATTCCGTTTCCGAGACACCACTCAAGATACGTGAACAGACTGATAGCACGAGAGCGCGCGGAGGAGTTTCTCAACTTTACACGCCATATTTCCAGCGGTTCTCCGATTGGTACAAAAACGAGCATCGAACAGTCTAAACCAGACCTTGCGCTTTTGATCTCTGTGTATCCCAAACCGTGTACAACCTCGTATTTCTCAAAATCTGGACAGCAGGGTTTCCATCCCAAAGACCAGAATTCACCATTTTCATCGTCGCGCACATAGATGTACTTTCCATATTCGTCGCGGATGAGATCTTGATGCCAAATGTTCAACCTAGCGAGAGCAGAGTTTCCTCTCCAGCTGAAGCCGCTACCAGCCTGGGAGATGGCTAACCCATAGTCTCCATTACATATTATGTTCACCCATGGCGCTGGAGTGTCGGGCCTAGTTATTACAAATTCCCTGCCGTTTTTCGTGAAGTATCCGTACTTGTTTGACAAAAGTCTCTGCTCCTGTGACATGGACCTCTAGAAAACTACTCATGCGATTTTTTTAGTTTTCGTGCACGCAAGAGAAGCTAAATGGTGTTTTGTAAAAAAACGAAAACTAAATTAAAATTCTTTTTTGGAACTAATTTTACTCTAGCTTTTTCCAAAAAGGGTTAAAACCTTTGCTGTCTTAAATAAAATGTGAGAGGGTGAAAGAAAAGCTTGAAGTTTATCACTTCTGGATAGGGCATGAGCATGCACCAATAAAAAGTTTCTTGGATTTTTTTGCGAGAAAGTATTCAATTGAGGTCAGAGACATAGCGATGGAATGGGGTATCCATAGCGCGATAACTCAGGCTAAAGTTATGAGAGAGAATCCGCCCGATATCGTAGCCACGGATATAGGACGGAGGCTGGCTGATTACGTTAAAACTGGCGAAATTGCCGAAGTCGAAAAGATCTGGTCGAGTAAAAGTCTCAAAAAAGCAATACCGGACTGGATAAAAGAAGCCTGCAGCGTAGACGGCAAAATCTACGGTGTGCCGTCTAAATGTTTCACCTTTGCAGTCTGGTATCTGAAAAGAGTCTTCAAAAAGTACAACTTAGAACCTCCGGAAAGCTGGGACGAATTTTTAGAAATATGTAAGAAACTTTCCCAGAAAGGTATCAGACCAATAGTCTCTAGTTCTTGGGAGGTTTCTCTCTGGTTTGAGAACATCTTGGTTCGATTTGTGGGGCCGGATTTTTACAACGCTTTGATGAGGGGCGAAGAGAGCTGGCTGGATCCGCGTGTTATCGAGGCTTATGAAACCTTGAGAGAGCTTTCGGAGTATTTCTTGCCAGGACCATTCAGCTATAGTTTTCGCGAGTCTTGGGAGGCTCTAAACGCTGAAAAAGCGGTCATGCAACTTCAAGGAGATTGGGTTAATGAGATGTGGAAGGTCGGTTATGGCTATAAACCGGGTGTTGACTATGACTTTTTCTTGATACCGCCGATAGATGACAAAGTAGGTCATGTCATGATAACCGGTGGAAACGCTTGGTTGATGACTAAAAGAGCTCCACACAAGAATGAAGCTAAAACTTTCATGACTTTCGCCGCATCCAAAAGGGCCCACGAAATACTGGCAAAGGAAGGGATGGGCATAATGAGCAGAATCGATGTTCCTGAGCAACTCTATGATCCCGTCTCCTTAAGATTGCTCAAGAGTCTACAGAAATATCCTAATGTGCTTCAAATGGACGCGATACTGCCGGCTACCGTGTTGAGCGTGGAAAGATTACAGCAGGCACAAATCGTTTTGGGAGAGGAATTTAGCAGGAAGCGAATAGAGGCGCTTTTAGAAGAGATCCAGAAAGTAAGTGAAGGAATCCGACAGAGGTGAATACATTTGGTGAGAAGGATTTCTTCTGTCATTGGACTTTTTTCGGCTAAGGGAGGCGTAGGAAAGACAGTTCTAGCCGTGAATTTGGCAACTTTCTCGGCAAACTGCTGAAAGGAAGAGTTGCTCTCATGGAGGTTGGTGGAGCGATACCGACGCTTCACCTTTACTTTGATTTGCCAGAACCAAAGATTCCACCTAGCAAAATAGTCACTGGCGGAGGCCGGATAGAAGAGGTAATCACAAAGTACGGGAATATCCTGGATATCGTTTCTCTCTCGTTTGACTATGGATCTGAAAGTGAGATAGGAATGATAATAGACCTTTTGCGTGAGAGATATCCTCTCATAATTCTCGATTCTCCACCAGGATTAGGAATGGAGGTCCACTCCAGTCTCAGAGCTTGTACCGAAATAATTATTGTCTGTCAGCCGAAAATCCCCTCCGTGTTACAGGCTCTACAAACGTGTAAAATTGCAGAGAAGTGGCGTGTTCCGATCGAGCGCGTTATCATCAACCGTGTTCAGGGGGGAAATTTTGAAATCTCTCCAACAGATTTGCGGAAGACATTTGGTGGCGCCGTGATTTCCATAGTTCCAGAAGACCCCAGGATGCCAGAAAGTGTGACTAAGGGCAAGCCGTTAGTCATCCTAGACCCGGCCTCACCTGCCGCTCAGGAGATAAATAGGATAGCCCGCAGCATTGCTACAAAGATAAAAAAGAACATGAAACTCCTCTATGCCGTAAAATAGATTTCATCCACTTCTCATTTTTTCAACTATCCCCTTCAGTGCGATTTCCTTTCTTGATCGGATTTTCTCATCGAACACAACGAGTAATTTTTCGGCTTCTTGGGTACCAATTTGCCATAGATCAACGTATATTTGAGCGATCGGGGCTGACTGGTTCTGACTTACGCTTTCAATGTGAGAATCTTTTTCGAGCACCACAAGATTTGGTCTTCTACTTTCTCTTTTAGGGAATTTTGTAGAAATTTTCTGAGGATCTCCATAAACATAAACTTCTGAGTACAGCGGGGTTTCCCCTATCTTTCGCGCGTAACCCGAAAATGCTGTGAAAATTGTGCCGGAAGGGAGCTCGCTCTCGATTTCTTTGACTTTATGCGGAACGTAAGTCAAGAAGCATATGTCTTTATGCAAGTCTCTTGTACACGCCCAGTAAGTGAGGACCTTTTGAACATTTATCACACGGAAGCCCATGGGCTTCTTTTCGACTCCATGAAATCTGTGGAGTTCTCTTACGACTTTATTCACGGTGTCTAAGGAGATTTGACATTTTTCGGCGATCGATTTTTGCGTCATGTACGGTTCGTCGAGTTCAAGTGTTCTATACAAAATCTCCCTGAAAACAATGTTTTTTCTACTCATTTCCTACCTTTTAAAAATAAATTGAGGTTATTTAAATAGCTTTAAAAATGGGGATATCGTCAGGATAAGATTTCCTTCGCCGCTTCAATCAGCTTTTTGAAATCCACTTCTTGAAGTTTTTGTCCTAAGCCGATACCCGGACAATCGTCGTAGATTTCAAACACAATACCCTTTTCTGTTTTTCTAACAAAGAACGGATACAGTCTGCATACTAGTGGTCTGTGTTCGTATATCGTACATGCCCCGTTTTTCAGGAAAATGCATGCTCCTCCTCTCCTCTTCATCTTGTATTTGAACTTTCCTGCTCCAGAAATCGGACTAGCAAATTGCATAGGATGCATGTCTGTGACATTCGAAATTTTTTCAACTTCTTTTTCAAGCAAATAAATTACTCGGCTTCTGTGCGGGGCGTCACCACAACATCTAGCACATCTCTGACACTCAAACTGAACATTTTTGGGTATGTCTATGTTCATCCAAGACTCATTCTTCGTATGGACTTAAAAGTTTATTTGGCACTGGAAGAAACTAGTATGATAAGCATGCAGGCAATCGTGTATATTCGGACTACTCCTGGAAAGGCTCTGAAAGCCTTGGAAAAGATAAAGAAAATACCCCAAGTTAGATTCGCCGCTGCTACCACTGGTAGATTTGACATCGTGGTTAGGGTCGAAGTTTCGGATATACGCGAACTAGGCGAATGCGTAGTAAACGAGATACAGAAAATCGAAGGAGTTACGTACACAGAGACCGCTGTGATCGTTACAACATAAAATAAAACTTGCGAATGTGGCTCCTTCCGTGCACAACTGTTAGAACATAATAGATTTTAAGAAAGTGTGCAGAACTCTGAAGATTAGATGGAAATCCCAAAAGAGTACCGTCCACTTGAAGTAGAACCTAAATGGCAGAAAAAGTGGGAAGAATGGGGAATATACAGATTTCGGCGAGAGGACCGACATAGTCCAACATATGTTATCGATACGCCCCCACCCTATCCTTCTGGTGAATTTCACATGGGTACTGCCTTAAACTGGACCTACATTGATATTGTCGCACGTTACAAGCGGATGAGAGGCTATAACGTTTTCTTCCCTCAAGGATGGGATTGTCACGGGCTTCCGACAGAAGTTCAGGTTGAGAAGATTTACAAAATCAGGAAGGGAGATTTGCCACCCGACAAGTTCCGCGAGTTATGCATTCAGTTAACTGAAAATAACATAGCACATATGAAAGAGGAAATGAAATCGATGGGCTTTTCCATAGATTGGTCTACCGAGTACCGAACGATGGATCCAGATTACTATGGCAAGACGCAGCTTTCTTTTGTTCTTCTTTACAAAAAAGGCCTGATTTACCGTGGAGAACACCCAGTGAACTGGTGTCCACGCTGCGAGACCGCCATCGCCGACGCCGAGGTAGAATATGAAGAGAGAGAAACGTCTCTGTATTACATAAGTTTTGAATTAGACAGTGGGGAGAAAATCCCAATAGCCACCACGAGACCCGAATTTCTACCAGCGTGCGTGGCTGTGGCCGTTCATCCGGAGGATGATAGGTATCGTGGACTTCCCGGCAGAAAGATAAAAGTTCCTCCATTCTGGAATGAAGTACCGATAATAGAAGACCAAGAAGTAGATCCCGAGTTTGGCACCGGAGTAGTGATGATCTGTACTTTCGGGGACAAGACTGATGTGAGATGGGTTAAACGTCACAACCTCCCCGTTATCAGGCTTTTGGACGAGAGAGGACGAATAACTGAAGCCGGTAAAAAGTACTCCGGAATGTCCCTAGAAGAATGCAGACGAGCGGTTCTTGAGGATCTAAAAACGGCCGGGCTTGTTTTTAAGGAAGAAAGGATACGGCAAAATGTTGGTCTATGCTGGCGTTGTAAAACTCCGGTTGAGATCCTCTCTAAACCGCAGTGGTTCTTAAGGGTCTTGGATCTAAACCCGCTAGCAATCAAAAAGGCTAAGGAGGTAAGATGGGTGCCATCTCACATGCTTTTCAGATTCATCAATTGGGCGGAATCGATGGACTGGGATTGGGTAATATCTAGGCAAAGGATATTTGCTACGCCTATACCCGCATGGTATTGTGCCAATTGTGGAGCTCCGATCGTTGCGAGCGAGAAGCAACTGCCTGTGATTCCCTGGAGAGATCCACCCCCTGTGGAAAAGTGCCCTCACTGTGGAGGGAAAAACTTCAAACCGGAAACCGACGTGCTGGATACCTGGATGGATAGTTCCATCACCATCTGCGTGCACGCTGGTTGGCCGGATATGGATCCTCGATTGTATCCTGCTGACTTGCAACCGAATGGAACTGATATCATAAGAACCTGGGATTACTATCTGATGATCCGTCATCTCGCTCTTCTTGGTGAAAAGCCGTATAGAACAGTCCTGATCAATGGCATGGTTGTCGGAGAAGACGGAAGGAAGATGTCGAAATCCCTGGGAAACTATGTCGATACTAGCATGGCTAGGTCAAAATGGGGTGCCGATGCTCTCAGACAGTGGGCAGCCATAGGAGCTTCCACGGGTTCTGATGTTCCATTCAGCTGGAAAGATGTTGAGTTCGGCCATAAATTCATGCAAAAGCTTTGGAACGCTTTCCGGTTTTCATCGAAATTTTTAGTAGGTGCCAAGAATCTAAATCCATCTAAGCTAAAATTCTCTCCTGTAGATAGATGGATATTGAGCAAATATCAGAGGCTGGTTGAAGGAGTCACGGAGCACCTTGAAAATTTTGAATTTTGCCATGCTCTGCGAAAAATCTACACTTTTGTCTGGCATGATTTATGCGACAATTATTTGGAGGCCGTGAAATACAGACTGTACAGCAAAGACGAGACAGCCGAGGCTGCGAGATTTACTCTTTATGAAATTTTCCTCGGCATAACAAAACTGCTCGCACCGTTTATCCCACACTTTGCTGAGGAGGTCTTCCAAACTTTCTTTTCAAGAGATTTTCCGGAGATTATAAGCGTACATCTCTCAGAATGGCCGAAAGCAAAGCCAGAATTCATAGACAAAGAGAGCGAAAGGCTTGGTGAAATGTTTTGTGCCGTGGTTGGCGCCTTAAGACAGTTCAAAGCTCGGGAAAGGATGCCTTTGAATGCCGCGATAAGCAAGGCAATATTCTATACTTCGCCACAAATCGCCGAAGACTTGGAAAAACTAAAGTCCGACATTTCTGGAACTCTCAGGATTTTGGAGCTCTCAATCTCTATCTCTTCGCCAGAAATAGAGGAAGATATAGAAAGAGTTGAGTTAAACATCGAACGCGTCGGACCAAAATTTAGATCGGACCTAGAGATTCTTAAAGAAGCCCTAGAAAAATCAGACCCCAAGGATATCTATTCTGGCGTTATGAGTGGTGGCGTGACAATCTGTTACAAAGGAAAGGAATTCAAACTAGACCCGGGAGACCTAAAATTTTTGAGAACCGTTTCCTCTGCCGATGGAAAGAAAGTCGTACTAGTAGAGGAATTTCCAATCACCATTGTTTTGCCTTTATGAGCTTCCTTTGACCACACTTATGACTAAAATCAGAACAAAAAGCAAGAAAAACAGTATCATTGTGTAAAGTTGAATTCTATGATATCTCTTCTGCTGTTTCCTTAGAATTTCCTCGCAGGATGGAGAACAGATAAACTTGTCGGGCGGAACTGGTTTTCCACACACTACACAGTGTCTATGATCCTCGACCAATTTTATTCACCTGGCTCGATGACAGTTCCAGAATGGGGGTTTCCGGCCAAGATGTCTGGAAGTTTCTCTATTTCCTCTTTTCCCAACACCACACACTTTAATCTATGTAAATGTATGAGCTTTGCTGCAACCGGATCGATTATCACGTTCATTCCGGGCAAGAATTTTATTTTTCCAAAAAGATTCATGAGGTCTGCAGTCTTCATGACTTTGATTTTCTGCGCATCCGGGTATAGCTTCGGATCCTTATCATATATGCCATCCACGTTTGATATGAAAATGAGTAACTCCGACCCAACCGAAGAAGCGAGCGTTGCAGCTACCGCATCCGTTGTCTGACCCGGAGTCGTTCCCCCCATGATTGGTATTTTTCCACTTGCCAACACAATTGTTGCCTCCTCAACCGTCTCTATTGGCTTTTGTTCGCAAATTTCACCCAACGCCAGCCCCAAAAATCTCGCATTCAGTCTGGTGATTAAGATTCCTAGCTCGTCCAGTTTGCTGCTGGGAAGCAGCAGTTTGCGTCCTTCTTCGATATACATTCTCGCTGGCTTTCCGCCGCCAACGACCAACGATATCTCATGACCATCTTCCTTCAACTTGCGTAACACCTCCGCAAGCTTTTTCACAAATTTTCCATCCGGTCCGTCGGGAGCCAACACGGATCCACCTATGCAAATTGTTATCCTCAATTCTTCACCTCCTCAAAGATTTCCTTTTTAACAAATAAACCACAATGGCACCGCCCCATTGTGCGAATCTCTTCTTCGTGCCATCTACACGGACATATCTTGGGTTGGTCTTCCGCAGGATTTCCTGTCAATGCCCTGCATGGACAGTATTGGTACCCATGCCTCTTTTTATTCTCCAACAATCCACGCAGTATCATGTTTACTATTCCCTCGTCTGGATTCAGAGAATATCCTTTCATTCTCGCGTATCTCTCCATCCTTTTTCTGAGTTCATATATCTCCTGATCCATCAGAATTCAAATTAACTATCTTGCTTTAAATAGGCTGGAATATGAGGTCTGGAAAAACAGGATTGATTAAAATATTTGTAAAAATCACGTTTAGATTATCGATCTTGGCTGGGATTTCCTGACCGGTATATATTCTAGCGAAAGCTCCAGCGTAGTTTAGAAACACAATGTAGTAGTTCCAGAACTCGCGGAAGTCGATATTGGCGTTTTCAAATGTTATCCAGTCCTCATTCTCAAAACGTGCCCAACCTGTTTTAGCTCTCCAGCTCATTATGTACGAGATTCGTGCGTTATTTTCGTCTATGGCGTTTATTCTAAGTTCCAAGTTTTCGATCTGATCTAAGTTCCTTGTGTAAAACTCTATTCTTCGTATGGGATAATTCTCGATGAGCAAAGTAAAACTCATGCTCTTGATTATTAACGGCTGTTCGTTCTCCTGTGGTTGTTCGTTCTCCTGTGGTGGGATTTCCAATTCCAGCGGTTTTGGCCCAACTATCACATAGATATAAACGTGTTCATTTTCAACTTCTCCAGAAATCAAGGCGAAGTTGTTATCTTTTTCGAGAAGTCTTCCGTAAAATCTGAGTATGTTTCCTTCTCCGATCGATTGCCAGTTTTCTTTTCGGAGTGCTTTATCAAATGAGTTCATAGCTTTTTCGAGATCACCCGAACCGACATATCTGACTATGATATAGTTCTCCACTAAATTCTCTTCTTCGATTTTGAAGCCCGATGGTACCTTGAATCCGCCTGGACCGGCCAGAGGGGGCGGTCGATTGACGAAACTTAAGATAAGAAATGTCGAGATTATGATTACTCCAATCAGTCCGAAGATCCAAATCTTCATCTTTTTCAAAAAGATGTCGTCTGGAGGGTGTTTAATGTTGTCGCTTCATTATTTTTTCTTAAATTCTGTATATCCACATCTACCGCATGAATACCGATTTTCATGTTCGGCCATAAACACTCCTTCACCACAGCGAGGACAGAAACGTCTAAGTCTCTTCAAGCGTTCTCCCTCAATTTTATACAGTTTAGATTTTCTACCCCCAACTTTTTCTGTCAAGTTTTTGCCTCCTCTGCTGCTTTCTCAGTTGGTTTGTCTCTATTCAATAAATACTTCGGTTCTAAGGATTCAAGTTGTTCTCTAGACTCGTAAACTCTGGCTATTCCCAAAGATTCAGCCTTGCCGTGCAAACTGGTTATCTTTTGGATTATGATCAGATCTTGGTTAACATTCAGTATTTCAGCCAGTTTTGCCTTGGTCTCCCGCCTACTGGGTGTGGACATTCCCTCATGTCTCAGCCTGAATTTTATTTCCCTTCTTTGCAAAAGCTTATTCTCCACATTTTCCACGATCTCTAACTCGAGCGCCATATATATTCCATCAGAATTATGTTCATGTTTTTTAAATTGTTCGCTTTAGGGGGATCCCGCCGAAGTGAATCTTTTCAAAATTTTCTCGAATTCCCGCTTTTTTTCCTCTGTAACTTCGATGATTACCGTTCCTTCGCCAGGCTGACCGTATATTACTATCGACCCGATCGGAGAAGTCAACACTGCAGGAATCGTCACAAGATCCTCCTCTCCTTCAACAATTACTCTCATCTTACCGCTCGCTTTTTCGAAGATATCCCATAGAGCTGGATTTAGGGTCCCAGCTGCATTTTTTATACGAGTTTCTTGGTATGGTGCATTGCGTAACATGTTCAAAACAGGTTGAAGGACATCTGCTCTCTCTATTTTGAAATCAATCACCAGTATATCGGGAAAAATCTCTTTCTCAAGAAGTTTTACACTCACGAAATCCCCCACTGATACGATCCTCGGAGGATTCCTTTCTCGAATGAAATTGGCGATTTCCTCGAAATCTTTTTTAACAACACCCAACGGCTTTTTCAGCTCTTTGCGAAGGTCTTCCGGCAACTCCAAAACATGTTTTGGACGCACAGATTTTCTTATTCTTATCCAATTAATAGATTTTTCTCTGTGATTCGAATATTTTGCGAAGCTTCTGCAAAGTGTCCGCTTGCTCGGCAGTCTTTTCCTCGCGAATTCTGTTTATTCTTGCAAACCGGAGGGCCATGCCACACGGATATTTTGGGCTTTTTTGAATCTCGTTGTAGAATACTTCCACAACGATCTCCGGCTTAACCCAAACCGTTCGTCCTTCTTCAGAGATTTTTAAGTCTATGAGCCTTTTAGTCATCTGCTCGAGTTCTTTATCAGAGAGACCCTTGAACGTTTTCCCAACGATTTCAAATTTTCCGGTTTTCTCGTCTAAAGCTCCAAGATAGTAGTCTGAGAGATATCTGGCTCTTCGCCCATGACCCCACTCTGCTCCGACTATCACGAGATCCAAAGGCTCCAACACCGGTTTTATTTTTAACCATAATTCGCTTCTAGATCCCAGTAGATATTTTCCATGTAGCGCTTTTGCTACAAGCCCCTCATGCCCCTGCTTGATTGCTTCATTCAGAAATTCCTCTGCTTCCTTTTTGCTTGAAGTAATCATTGCTGGAACTATACAATCTGGTGGGATCAGATTTAGCAGTTTTTCTCTCCTTTGCAGGTATGGCAAGTTTGTCGTGACCTGACCGTCTACGTATAAAACGTCAAAAAGTTGTAACTTGAGAAAAATTCCCTTCACAATTTTTGGAACCTCCATCTCACGCCTGAATCTTCTCAAAAGATATTGGAAAGGAAGTGGGTTGCCATGTTGGTCGACTGCGATCACTTCTCCGTCCAAGATCGCTTCCTCAGCTTTTATTTCCTGAACCTTTTCAACAATTTCAGGCAGACAAACAGAAACATCTTTCAAACTTCTGCTGAATACTTTGACAATGCTACCTTTTTTGTGAAGCTGGATGCGGGCGCCATCCAATTTGAATTCAAAAGAGGTTTGCCCGCCGTGCAGCGATAACGCTTCTTGTACATCCTTGGCTATTTGGGCAAGCATGGGCTCTACTGGCTGAAAAGTGGATATTTGCAGAGAAGAAATCGCATCCTTTCCCTTTTCTGCAATTCTGGCAGCGACTTCACTTATGTCAGCCATGACTCCAACTGCTCTCTCAATCTCCTCCTCACTGATGCCGAAAGCTTTTGCCAAGCTGTTCTTGAGCATTTCTCCCTTGAATCCTGTTCTCATCTCTCCAGTCAGTATCTTCACGAGAAGTTTTGCCTCAGTCGGACCACAGCGATTTAGCAAGCCTTCCAGCAGTTTTTCTTTTCGCTCATTTGCGCCTTTACCACTAATTTCAGAAATCTTGTGAAGAATGGCCCAAACTTCTTCAACTGTCAATTGCCTCGGATGAAGCGAGACGGGGGCTATTTTCCTTTTCTCAAATGCTATTTTGGTTGTCTCTCCAAGGTCTCCTGTTTCTTTGAAAAACTTCCAGAATTCCGATTCTTTTAACCCCGTGACTTTTAGAACCACTTTTTTGATGGACTCCCAACCCAGTCCTTTGCCCAGTTCACTCGCCGAAGCCGACTTTCCAAGAAGCATGTCACACACAGGTCTAACTTCTGATTTTTCCAGTCCACTTATAAATCGAGCAACGGTTTCAATCATCACATTTCTTTTTCTCGTTTTTTCAAGCTTCTCACAAAGTTCGGCAAGCTTAGAGAATTCCATCAAAATTGATTCGATCTCTTGTGAAAAAACTTTTATTGTTTAAACAGAGTAGTCTTTTTGGTGAAAAAAACAGTCCACGATCCCGTACACGGGAGTATAACAGTTCATGGTGCTGTCCTAGACCTTCTCGATACTGTTGAGGTTCAAAGATTACGTGGAATAAAACAGCTAGGATTAGCGAACGTGGCTTTTCCTGGAGCGAACCACTCTAGATTTGAGCATGCCTTAGGTGCTTCCCACATGGCTGAAAAAGTTTCGACGATCCTAAAATTGTCGAAAGATGAAAGAGAACTTCTCAAAGTCACAGCGCTTTTGCACGATGTTGGACATGCTCCATATTCCCACACATTTGAACAACTCATGTTGGACGTCCTTGGATTAGACCATATGGAAATTACCGGAAAAATTTTAGAAGGAAAGATTTCAGTTGAGAGTTCAAGAAAATTGCGATCTCTCAATGTGCCAAGAACTTGCGATGTTCTTAAAGAATGGGGTTTATCCGCAAAAGAAATTTCACTCCTGCTTCTTGGAAAACATGAAAAGGAGTATTTGGGCGACCTTCTTCATAGCGAAATCGATGTTGACCAACTTGACTATTTGCTCCGCGATTCTCACTACACCGGTGTAGCACTTGGCATGGTCGACGCCGAACGAATTATAAATACGCTTGTTGTTCGGCAAAATAAATTATGCGTACTTGAAAAGGGAATAGAAGCAATTGAGGGGCTTCTTACGGCTAGAAGTCTAATGTACAGTTCCGTTTACTATCATCACACAGTGAGGACGGCAGAGGTCATGCTAGCAAATGCAGTAGATTTCGTAATTCGTGGAGTTTCCAAACGCGAAGCTTTAAGGTTGTTCACAATGAACGATGCACAATTAATGGTTTTTCTAGATTCAGTCGGCGGTTTCGTGTCAGAACTCGTGGCAAGATTACGATATAGAACGCTTTTTAAACCAGTCTATGTTAGACCAAGAACCAAACTTTCTGAAGAGGAGAAGAAGGAATATTTAGAAAAGTTCGGCAGATGGTCCAAAATACGCAAGATTCAGGAGGAAATCGCGGAAGAAGCAGGGGTTGAAGTCGGCAGAGTTATGATCGACGTTCCGGTTGTCGATATCATCATCTCAGAGCCCAGAATATCCAAAGTCGAAATGCCAGTTTTGTCTAGGGGAAAACTGCACAATCTTGCGGAGCTCTCTCCTCTTGCCGAAGCAATAAAACAACGACAAAGTCCCAAGTTTTTCCTGAGAGTTTTGGCTGATCCGAGATTTGAAGAGCAGGTAGAAAGGGCAGCAAAAAGGATCTTTGATTGATTTATGCTTGCAGGGCACGGCGCCCCTTCTCTGTTGGTTTTAGCCTACCATCTAGATATCCCAAAATCTGAAGCCTTGTTATCTGAGATTTCGTAACAATCAATGGCATTCCTACTTCGGCCGATATTCTCTCAATTGTTTCCCCACGATCCAGTAACCTTATAATTTCTCTTCCAGCTTCGCCGACCAGAAATTCGTCCGCCAATCTCTGCTTTACCGGCTCCGGAAGCTTCGACCTCGCTAGTATTTTCTCCAAGGCCTCAACACCAGGTCGAGTTTTGTATTTTTTGAGTATGGTTCGCTGACATATTTTGGCTCCGGCAATTGCGGATCTCAATGTTTCCAAATCTTTAACGAGTTCATAGAGATCGGAACCGGACATTGGCGCAACCGGCTTTGCCTTTGCATATTCGACGAGCTTATTTCTAAGTTCCTCTATTTCTTTTTCGAGTTTTCTCTGTCTGAGAATACCGCTTCTACCCCAAAGCATCACCGCTAAGAGAACCACCACAAACGCCATCAAAATTACGTTTATTGTCCAGACCAATTCCAATTCTTCACCTCCAATCATTTTTCATCTTCACATTTTAAAAGCGTGAGCTCGCCAATCTTGCTCCTGAACTCTCTTACAAGCGGTTTCGAAAGATGTCTTCTGGCTCTTGGTGGAACTTCGAATTTTCCAGGAAGAATTATTCTGGGTTTTTTCCGATATTCTACAGCCTCGGGAGGAAACTTGTATTTGCATTTTTCACATTCATATCCCTTGCCCCTACCCATGGATTTCGTTCTCCTTCCACAGATTGGGCAGGTCGGATTAACTTTTATTATCTTCTCGGCAAGCTTGAGCACTTCTATCTTTTCCAAATTTAGGGTTAGAGGGATCCCGGGTTTCTCTTTGACGCTACCGTGAACAACAATCTCGTCTCCAGGCATAAGCTGCAGCACAATTTCTCTGAACTTTCTGGTCGGCTCATATGCTGCACAGTGAATTTTACCTGTGTCGTCATTTATGGTGAAGATAACATGACCACCAGGGATAACCCTTGGTTTTGAACTCACAAAACCGCGTACAGAGTAGGAACGAAGCGGTTTTATTTCTTTTATTTTTGCAGGTATTAGGTGTTCATCGGTCGCTTGATTTGTCTTATAAATAATCGTACGCTCAATTGGTTCTCCAACTTTAACAATCTCCGCGGCTTTCTCCAAAATCTCAGGAGATTCACCGCGGATCCCATAAAGAATCGGACACGGGGTGTGTGGAGTGATCTTGATTTCGCCAGTCCATGGGTCGATATTGTCAAAAGTGAGTGGGAATGTTTTTTCGTTCATTTCCCTTACGCTTTCTGGATCAACTTTCCTAGGTTTTCCGTAATTCTGAGGGATTCGATATGCAATGTATTCGAAAGTGAAATCTCTGTCGAGTGGATGTCCAATTGCGGCTAGGGCTCCAATGATTCCTTTCCCCTTTCTGAATTCATAAATTTCCGCACATATGAGACGTGCAAGTTCTCTAGCCTCATCAATTGTCACTATGTCGCGAACAACACGGAGCGCAAAATCAGAAAGTTCTGGAGGTATCTTCCTTTTCGGATAAAATACCACGCCCGGATTCGTCTTTTCATCTTCCTCGGCCAGTTCTTCCACTGTTTTCAAGATTGCTTTTTTGATCTTGTCTAAAAGATCTTCACCAAGTTTAAGCAAAAAAGCCACGGCACAGTTTCCTCTTGTCTTTTCAGGCCAGCAAGGATTCAACCTTATCAACCGTGGGTAATCGACAAGTTCGGCTCCGAGCTTTTGAGCACGTTCTATCGCTACTGCTCCTACATAGGTAGTGCACATGCCGCGTGGGGAATCCGTATCGTCTATTCCTACGTGAAGGAACATATTGCCCGCCAAGAATAATGTAAACGTAAAACTTTTTAGGAGAATTACCCGAGAAAAAAGGAGACCGATGAGAGCAGTTCTCATAATTTGCGATGGTATGGCGGACCGTCCGGTTCCAGAGCTCGCAAACAAAACACCTCTTGAAATCGCACACAAACCGAACATGGACTGGCTGGCGAAACACGGCGTATGTGGAATAATGGACACTGTTGAGGCAGGGGTGCCTCCGGGGAGTGATACCGCGCACCTCGCGCTTTTGGGTTACAATCCTTTTGAGGTCTACACGGGAAGGGGCCCCTTTGAAGCCGCTGGTGCCGGAATAGAGCTTAAGCCTGGAGACATAGCCTTCCGCGCAAACTTCGCGACAGTTGACGAAAAAGGGATAATTGTAGATAGAAGGGCAGGTAGGATACAAGAAGCCAAGCTATTGGAGGAAGCGATTAGCAAAATAAAGATCAAGGGAGTAGAAATAATTTTCAAAGCGACAATTGGACATCGCGGTGTTTTAGTTCTACGCGGGAAGGGTCTATCACATGAAGTTTCAGATTCCGATCCGCATGCAACGGGAGTGAAACCGCTAAAGATTTTTCCGAAATTAATTGAAGAAAAAAGAACTCCTGAATATCCTTTAATTGCAGGAGGGGTAAGAAAGTTGGTCATAAGAAGAAGCCGGGCGCTTAAAACCGCAAAAATTTTGAACGAGTTCTCTCGTAAAGCGCACGAAGTGTTACGTAAACATGAGGTTAATCTTCGAAGGATAAAAGAAGGAAAACCACCTGCGAATTACATTTTGCTCAGAGGGCCCGGGGTGGTTCCTCATCTATCGTCCTTGGAAGAGAGAACCGGTCTGAAAGGGGCCTGTGTCGCTGCTGCGGCACTTGTAAAAGGCGTGTGCAGACTTGCAGGAATGACAGTTCCAGATGTTCCCGGAGCAACGGGGAGCGTAAACACGGATCTTGCGAGCAAGGTTAAGACCACTCTCAAACTTTTAGAAGATCACGATATCGTTCTCCTTCATATAAAAGGTCTGGACGAAGCGAGCCATGATCATGATCCGAGAAAGAAAGTAGAATTCATAGAAAAAATAGATTCTATTTTGCCCCAGTTAATTGAGGCTACGGATTTTATATTGCTTACAGCGGATCACACAACGCCAGTGAGTGTTGGAGATCACACAGCAGATCCTGTACCCGTTGTGATTTACGGACCTGGCGTTAGGGTCGATGATGTGGAAAAATTCGGAGAAAGGGATGCTGCGAAGGGTGGACTCGGCAGGATCAATGGTCGTCATTTGCTCCCGATTTTGGCAGACCTCATGGGAAAAAGTCACAAATTCGGTGCCTGAGCTTCTTAAGTTCTTTTGGCTTAAACACACCGAATTCTGTTATAAAGGCGGTTATGTTCTCAGCGGGTGTTACATCGAAAGCGGGATTCCACACTGGAATGTTTTTAGGAAGTATTCGAATGCTCCCAATTTTTGCGATCTCATCGGGGTGTCTTTCTTCTATTGGAATTTCAGATCCATTTTTGACTTTGAAATCAAACGTGCTTGAAGGCGCTGCCACGTAAAATGAAACACCGTGCTGTTTCGCCAGAACGGAAAGAGTATATGTCCCGATTTTGTTAGCGGTGTCTCCATTTGCTGCAATTCTATCCGCACCGACAAGTATAACATCTACTTCACCGAGCTTCATCAGATATCCGGCAGCACTGTCAACTATCACCTTCACCGGAATTCCCTCTTTTTTAAGTTCCCAAGCAGTAAGCCGAGCACCCTGTAAAAGCGGTCGAGTTTCGGTAGCAATCACCTGTATCCTTTTTCCTTTCTCCACGCAGGCTCTGATAACACCTAGCGCTGTCCCATAATCTACTGTTGCGAGCGCTCCAGCGTTGCAATGTGTCAGAATCGTGGCTCCGTCTGGAACTAGTTTTTCGCCGTATTCTCCGATCCTTTTGTTTCTTTCGACATCTTCTTTGGCTATTTTTAGTGCTTCTTCAACAGCGGCTTTGCGTACGTCTCTCGAGTCTCTGCAAGCTCGGAGAACGCGTTCGATAGCATGAAAAAGATCGACAGCGGTTGGACGGGTTTCCTTTAGAATGCGAGCGGCTCTTTCGACATCTTGCAGGATCCTCTCTTTAGATTTTCTTCTGCTTCTTACCGCGGCCAGTGCAACACCCATCGCGCCGGCCACGCCTATTGCTGGTGCTCCACGGATTTTCATGTTCTTTATCGCTAGTGCGACTTCACCCACCGTTTTACATTCGATTACTCGATACTTCCAAGGAATGAGAGACTGGTCGATGAGGTAAACTCTCCCATTCCTAAACTCGACTGTTTTCATCGCTACCGCAAGATTTAACTGAAACTGTGGATAAAAAGATGAGAGTTCGGATATGCTCAAGCCATTTGAGAAAGCCGCAAGAATTGTGAATGAGAATAGACATAAGGAAATTCTAGTTATTTCTCACTCCGATGCCGACGGTGTTTGTGCAGCAGCAATAATATCAAAGTGTCTTGAGCGTGAGGAAATTGAGTATTCTGTGAAGTTTGTCGAAACACCCCACAAGGAATCTTTCAAAGACATGCCGTCAGCAGATCTAACAATTTTGGCAGACGTTGGTAGTTCTCTTTTAGATCATCTTTGTGAAAGATTTTCGAACAGCAAATTGATTATCCTAGATCACCATGAAATAGATCAAGACATACATCAGGAGAATCTTGTGCACTTAAATGCTCATCTTCTAGGCATGGATGGGGGAATCGAAATAAGCGGAGCGGGAATGGCGTACCTTTTTGCTCTCGCCCTCTACGAGAAAAACGTCGATCTTTCTCATTTGGCGATCATTGGTGCACTGGGTGATGCTCAAGATCTATGGGGAGAGCTTAAGGGTTATAACAGAAGAATAGCTGAAATCGCAGTAAAACTCGGACTTCTACGAAGGGACATAGATTTACTTCTTTATGGCAGACATTCAAGACCAATCTACAAGGCATTGGCAAATTTTACCGATCCGTTCATTCCGGGCGTGAGTAATTCCCCTTCTGGTTGTCTCCAATTGCTTAAAGAACTTGGAATAGAAATCAAGAACGTCACAAAATTTAGACGACCTGTCGATCTTACTGAAGAGGAAAAGAGCCGTCTTGCTTCAGAAATCATCGTACGAGCGAGTCTAAGTGCTCCTCCAGAGTTGTCTCCATATGTTCCGAGGTTAGTACTCGGAGAAGTTTTTTCGCTTCCGCAAGAGAGCGAGGAAAGTGGTCTGAAGGATGTTGACGAGTTTGCTACCTCTTTAAACGCGGTCGCTAAGCAAAATCAACCAATTTTGGGTTTAGAGGTTGCCAAAGGAGACAGAGGAGGATATTATGCGCAAATGCAAAAGTTATTGAACAGATATAGAAGAAAAATTGCTGAGAGCCTAGGCTATCTAGAAGGAACAGAATTTTACAGTGGCCCATTGGGATATTTGCAGTTCTTTGATGCGACGGAATACGCGAGCGAGAATTTAGTTGGAACGATTGTTGGGATGTGCTTGTCTTCTGGTTTCGTCGATCCGTACAGACCGGTCCTTGGAATGGTCAGAAAAAACGGATTTGCAAAAATTTCGACAAGATGCTCCAAATTATTGGCTCTTAAAAACATTAACTTGGCTAAGGCAATTCGGGAAACCTGTAGAGAAATTGGAGGTGAAGGAGGAGGTCATGCAACAGCCGGCGGAGCCCTGATCGAGGAAGATAAGATCAACAAATTTATAGAAGTTTTTGAAAGAAATCTCCTTATGCAGCACCAGACTTAGCTTTTCTCTCTTCCTGTCTTCTGTAGAGTTCTGCAATTTCGTTTATCGTGGCTGCTTCTTCGGGACGTTTGTCCTCTCTTATTCTGATAAATCGTGGGAACCTTAAACCAAATCCACTTGTATGTTTCTCTTCCGGACTGGCTTGGATTTCCTCGTATGCGACTTCGAAGACTATTTTCGGTTCTACGTGGGCGTCGACGTCGATTTCGATATCCACAGAGGGATCAGGTTTTTGCAAAATGAGTGGTTGAAACAATTCCGTCAAATCTTTTAGATCCTCATCTGTGAAACCCGAACCACATTTTGTCACGGTCTTGAATTTACCAGATGCCGGATCTCGGGCCGCCAAAATGTAGCTACCAAAGACTCCTGCTCTTTTGCCCTTCCCATACAGAACACCAACAACAACCAAATCCAGCGTTTCTAAAACAGGTTTTATTTTTAACCAAAGGAATTCTCTTCTCCCAGCCCTGTAGGGAGAGTTCAATTCCTTCGCGAGTAGGCCTTCATGACCGATTTTTATCGCGTAGTCCGAGAATTCTCTGATCTCCTCTTCTCTCGAAAGAACTTTTTGTTCGACGATGAAGACTTTTTCGTTTTCCTCGATTATTTTTTCGAGTATCTTTCTTCTTTCAACATACGGTCGTTCTAACATGGCTCTGTCATCGACTAACAGGACATCGAAAAGGTGAAGCTCCACTGGTATTTGCTTCGCCGTTTTCTCGATTCCATATTTTCTCCTTCTCTTCAAAACTTCTTGAAATGGCATGGGTTTTTTTGTTTCTGGATCAATTGCTACGAGCTCTCCGTCGACTATCGCTTTCTCCGCTTTTATCGCTCTGCGGAGAGGATATATCATGTCTGGAAACATGCTTGTATAGTCTTCCATTCTTCTTGTGAAGAGAATTACTTTCTCTCCATCTTTATGTGCTTGGATTCTTATACCGTCGAGTTTAATCTCAAAAGCCGCTTTACCGTTCATTCTCTGAAGGACTTCCGCTATACTTTCCGCTCGTTGGGCAAGCATTGGACTAACTGGACGCCCGACTACCACCGAAAGACCCCTAACTCCTTCTATACCTTTCTCGGCGGCGGTTTTTGCAACCAGCGCATAATCTGATGTAAGCATGTATGCCTTCTCTACATCTTCAGGGGGTATGTTGAAAGCATCCGCTATTGCATCGCGCAATCTACCCTCTGCCACACCAATTCTGAGGTCGCCCAAAACCGTCCTAACAATGAATTTTGCTTCAATTGGTTGAGCACTTGTTAGAAGGGAGGCTACTCGCTCAATTTTTCTATCAATAGAGCTCTCTCCGGTAATCTCCGGCAATCTTTTTATCGTCTCAAAGACGTCAGAGACTGTTAGTGGTTTTTGGAATAGCGAAACTTGTTTCTTTTTCTTTATCAGCTCTTGTGCAACTTCGCCCAAGTCCCCCATTTTTTTAAGAAGATGTTCGACCTGTGAGGTTGGATAACCAGACGCGAGCGAGATCGCTTTTTTAAGCTGTTGTATTCCAACGCCCGTTTCTTTAGAGACATATGTCGGCCAAGCCCTTCCAAGGAGAAGAAGCACTACTTTTTCGATGTATTCAGGAGGAGTGTTCTGCAGTAAAGACACGATTATCTCATTTTTTTCGAGATAAGATGAAGTTTTTTCTAATTTTTCGAAGGTTTCAGCTAAGGTAAGGTATTTCATTATCTCATTCAGCGGTTTGTTTTTCAATCCTAAAATTGTTTCCGTTTTCTTTATTATTGACTATCCATCACGTGTCCTGATGGTTGAATGGTTAGAACTATTTTCCCATTTTGAAATACCCTCACATGTCCATCTTCTTGTGAAACTACCACACCAATCGATTTTGTCGCACGTGTCATCGCAGCTACTGCGTAGTGTCTGCTTCCCAATCCGCGGACATCGACTTTCCTATTGGCGTCCAGATGTCTGCAACATGCTCGTATTATACCGTTTGAGTCTACTACAAATGCTCCATCATGCGTCGCTGCTATTTTTGCTATAATCGGATAGTTATCTTTCTTTTTAATGTCGCGGGCCTGATGGGGTAGTGGATCTGACTCGAGTTGATGAGATAAGCGCATAACAGTTTTCCAATCCCCAATGATAAATGCTGCTCCCACCCTCATGTTGTTATAGGAGGTATTAGCGATGTAAAGCGCAAGTTTTATGGCATGTATAACTGTTTCGTCGAAAGAGAATATTTTTTCCACGTCGTCCACGATTTTTAAGTGAATTGCGTGTGAACCATCGAGATATACAACCTTTTCACCTTTTGACAGGACCCCCTGCCTTACGCAAACAGCGAGTGCGAACTCCGCTTCCTTTTCCGTATTTTCAGATTTCAGGGGAACGTGAACTACAGGATAGCTCGTAGAAAAAGACTTTTCATCAGAAGATCCGGTGCAGATAATGATTTTTTTGGAAAAAATTGAAAGCTCCTTGAGAATTTCTTGAGTGGGAATGTTGACGT
The DNA here is from genome assembly GCA_038823825.1 of Candidatus Hadarchaeales archaeon. Classification (NCBI taxonomy): domain Archaea; kingdom Methanobacteriati; phylum Hadarchaeota (SeqCode); class Hadarchaeia (SeqCode); order Hadarchaeales (SeqCode); species Hadarchaeales archaeon (SeqCode). Next base: position 381,128 of record JAWBCC010000001.1, read on the forward strand.
TGTCGACACGAACCACTACCGCATCTGCTTCAATTAGTGTGGCAAGAGAAACGGCCGCCTTGGCCAGAGCCTGGGGAGCTTCCATTCTAATCTAACCTCCTCTCCCCATCGCCTCTGGCCTAGCCAATTACCTTTCTACAGTTAGGGGTTATATCCTTTTCGATTGAAGAAAGTTTTGTGATATCTAAACTCGGAAGAGTCTCCGTGCTCAAAAGCGAATGCAAAAATGTGCTGATCGCTGGTGATATTCACGGAGATTTTAATGCATTCAAGAGAGCCTTGGAAATTTTTGAAGAAACTCCGGATAGCATACTGATTTTCTTAGGTGACTATGCGGATCGAGGAGACATGGGGTTGGAAGTAATAGAAACTCTGACCGAGATGATCGGCCCCAGAGTTGTGGCACTTAAAGGAAATCACGAAGATTACGTGAATGGTTCACCAACTTTTCATCCTTGGGATTTTGGATGGGAAGTTAAAATGAAGAGAAAAGTCAAATGGGAGGATTTTTTTCCAATTTTCGAGAAAAATTTTTTGAACAAACTTTCAATCGCCTTTGTAATTCCTGGTCTTGCACTTTGTGTGCATGGTGGAATTTGTGGAAGAATCAAAAGTCTCAATGATTTGAAAGCTCCAAACAGAAAAATAGAAGAATGCATACTTTGGAGCGACCCAACGGATCTCCCTGGTGAATTTCCCAATCCGCGAGGAGCCGGTATACTCTTTGGCCCAGACATCACAGATTGCGTTCTCAAATCACTTGATGTGAAGTTCCTTGTTCGCAGTCATGAACCAATGAAAGCTTCTGAAGGTCCTTTTTTAGAGCAAGGAGGACGAGTAATAACTCTAAGCACAACTAGTGTCTATGGTGGAAAACCCTTTTTGCTCCGAATAAATCCATACGAGAAATTCGATTTAACAAAAATCAATGAAAAAATCATCTTTCTTTGAGGAAATATTCTTCCAGCCAGCTTATCTTTCCAGGTCGGAGATCTTTTTTTCCCTTCAATGCCATCAAGAAATCGCTGACGCTTTTTTTCAAGGATTTTCTCGTTGTATCTATTTCATAAACCTTGTCTTCTCCATGAATGTTCACTGCCTCCCAAAGAATAATGTCCAAGGCTTCGGACTCTAAGTTATCTTCAAGCTTTTTTCCCTTAAATCCACGTTTTCTAAGACGCTTCTCCAGAACGCGCGGATGGGTACGCAAAACTATGACATGCGTTATAAGCGTGGAAGGGAGAAAATGTGAAAGAAGTCCATCTACTACGAGATTTCTTCTGGTTTTTCTTACAAATTTTCTGAATTCCGACTTCATCTTTCGCAAATTCACAACCTTGGTTCCCTCAGCATCCAATTCGTAGATACCGAGTGAAGTTACAAATCGATTAAGGTCCAGCAGGTGTGCACCTAAACGTTTTGCAAGTTCTCTGCTAAACGTAGTTTTACCCGTTCCGGGCGTGCCTGTGACAGAGATTATCATACGTTTCAAAATGCTCACCGAAACTTTTATCTCAGGTCTATTACATCAAAGATTTCCGGACCAACCGAAATCAATGTGACAGGGGTTTCCGTCACTTCCTCCACTCTTCTAATGAATTCTTTCGCTTCTCTTGGTAAATCTTCCCATTTCTTTGCCCCCTTGGCAGATGGGAAGAGTCTGTCAATACAAGTAATCGCGATTTGTGTTGCGCCGTTTATCATGACGGCTCTCCTCGCCAACTCGAAGTCAAAAAGACCGATCCTTCTACGTCTGCCGGTTACTGTTCCAAACTCGACTATACCCATTTTCTCGGCTTCTTCCTGTGGAATTTCAGTCGGAAATGGTCCCTCTCCAACTCTGCTTGTGTAAGCTTTGAATATGACTATAACATCATCGACGCGAGTTGGGCCTAAACCAACATCTGCCGCAAAGGTACTCGCCGTAGTGTCTTTGCTTGTGACATAGGGATATGTGCCATGAACCAAGGAAAGACCAAAACCCTGTGAACCTTCAACTATCACAAACTTTCCTTTCTTTATTGCTTCGTTAACTTCTAATGGTACGTCACAAAGGAAAGGAGATAATTCTGGGATTTCACGAGCGAGTTTAGCCGTCCGGTTAACTCTAGCAACATTTGCGGGTCCGCAGCCAGTCCCGGTGGTTCCGATTTTACCTTTTAAATGTGCAGAAGTTTTGTCTTCTTCTATATGCTTGGGTTCTATTATAGCACAGTTGTTGTCTACTCCTATCCTGTCTTTGACCTTAGTTTCTTCGACCTCTTGCAAAAAGATTTGTGGATTAACCAAGACTCCAGGACCGATCAAAAGACGGGCACCTTCATAGACAAAACCGCAGGGGACTTGGCGTAGCCCATATTTTTTTCCGCCATACAACACAGAGTGTCCGGCATTTGGACCGACACCAGCCCGAACAACGATGTCGGGTTTATCTCGAAGAGCGAGGTATGCCACCATTTTGCCCTTGCCTTCATCACCCCACTGTCCTCCTACCACAATCGTGGATGGCAGATGTATCCCCTCATTTTATTTCATTTAGCTCTTAAAAACAGTCTGCAGATTAAGAATTCGTAAAATGTTTAAATTGTGGTACAGAAATGTTTGGGGAGAATGAGAGCCGAGGTTTTACTCGGGATTGGTCTTCGACTTCTCTCAATATTTCTTATCTTAGGGCCGATTCTAATTGCGTTTTCTGCGAGCAACTGGGATCTCAAGAAAACTTTGATCCAAGAAGATGAAATTAAAGAAATTGAGGAAAAGTTTTCTGGTCTAAATTTCGAAAATCTAGAATTAAGCGTCGATGAGGGCGCTATTGAATATAACGAAGCCACAAAGTTCGCAAGAATACCTGTCATGATATATTCCAGAATGAAGTTCTCTTTCGATATTCTAGAACTTGAAGTTTCTGTGAATTACGATGGTCATTCAACCTCGCTCAGCATGCAGGAGAACAGAGTCAAGATCACTCCATATGAAAATACAAGATTTCACCTAGTCGGTGTCGTGGCGGAGGATCCAAGAGGAAAAAGCGTTGAGACCGAATTAAAACTTGCAGTTGTTGAAAAACTTGGCGTAACACTTGAAATAAAACCGAGGAAGTGAAACCATGAAGAGGAAAAACGCGATTAACTGGTTTGGTGTTGTCTTTGGGGTTCTTATGATCGTGCTGCCATTTGCGGGCAGCTGGTGGATGCTGAAGGTAGGTGACAATGCCGCCTCGGTAGCCATTTCTCCCTTCAACTTTGATGTGAAAGTTGTTGGAGTTTCAGTACGTTCTGTGCTCGTTGATTATATTTTGCTATTTTCAAAAATAACCTTCATGATCGCTGGCGTGTTTTCGATTTTGGCTTCTCTTTTCGCTGACCGTTGGTGGTCCGCCAAACTGCTAAGGTTTGGAGTAATGAAACCATTCTGGGGTATACTAACTCTAATCATCATACTGATCGTTGGGACCATCTTTGCTAACGCGGTGCTTCCAAAGATAGTTTCCGGCATGATTCGAGAGGGTACTGAAGGAGGTTTACAGATCAAAATAAATGTGCCATTTCTCTCAGGAAGTTCCAAGTCTGCAATCGTAACAGGAGATGCTACTGTTAGCACAGAGATAAGGACCGGATTCCAGATGGCGTTTCTATTGGCGGTTATTACTGCTGGTGTCGGTATAGCTTCTAGAATTTACCATCGAAGATTCTTGGAGAAGGAGGAGATTAAAAAGGAAAAGGTCGAAAAGAAAAAATAATTTATAATTTCTTCTGAGGCAGCGAGATCTACTTAATATTTTCGTAAATCTGCGGAAAATCCCACAGTTTTTGGCTGTTTTTAAGTCCCCATTCCGAGTTTTGCTCGATGGAGAAAACCACAGCAATAGTGTTTGCAAGCTTAGCGACTTTATTACTCATGATTCCGCTGATATCGGCGCCCGAGCTCATCTATGACGATTTCAACGATGAGACTCTTGGTACCAACACTGGGGGCGCTGCTGGAGCGATGTCATATGATGGAAATCACGACCCCACTATTAGCTTTGTGCAAGGATACGAGGGCAGGGCTCTAGCACTTACGTATAATCTTCCACCAAATCAATGGGCCGGCTATTGGAGTTTCTTCCGATCGGATGAAGTGGGATACGATCTTAGAGGATATACGGATCTCCAGATGTGGGTAAGGGGCGCAAGCGGGGGGGAAATCTTCAAGGTCGAAATGAAAGACACAAACAACAGATATCGTGCGATATATGTAACACTCGTTCCAGGTTTCGAGAGTGGGGCGACTACATCTTGGCAGAAGCTTGTAATTCCCCTTTACAATTTCGCCAGCGTAGTGGACCTCGGCAATGTAAAACAGCTCAACATCGTCTTCGACAGGGCCCCGTGGCAGGGGACCGTACATCTGGACAAAATAACCTTCACCACAGATTCTCCAGCCCGCAGTCTACCAGCCGGTCTAATAGTTGACGATTACAACGACGGAAGTGGGCCAAACAATCTAGGTGGTGGCTGCGGGATAATGGATCCAGATCCAAATGGTGGTCCTGAGTGGATCACGGAAGAGTATGTCGGCGGAGCGTATGAGGGGCTCGGTTGTCTGAAACTCACATACAATCGAGGAACCTCCAGTTGGGTCGGTTACTGGAGTTTCTTGCACCCCGACCAACATGGTGTCGATGTTTCTGATTACAAGTATCTCAGCATGTATGTAAAAGGAGCAAGCGGAGGTGAATCATTCAGGGTGGAGTTGAAGGATAGTTCAAACAAAGTATCGAAACAGGTTATCAGTGGGATTACTTCCTCTTGGAAGGAATTCAGATTGGACCTTTCTAGCTTCTCTGGAGTTAGTCTGACGAGCCTCGCCATGGTAAACTTTGTCATGGACTTACCACCGAACTCTGGAACAGTTTATATAGACCTCGTTAGGTTCATTCGTGAAAACGAGAATGCCCCTCAGCAACCTGTCGACAACACTATCGTAAGAATATTTCCAGAAAATCAAAACGTCAGAACCGGGGAAAACTTTTCCGTACAAATCGGAATCATTCCAGTGACTGGTGTGGCTGGCGTTCAGTGTACATTGAGGTTCAATCCACAGATTCTGGGAGTTCTCGATGTAACCGAGGGTGACTTCCTGAAGCAAGGAGGAGCCAGTAGCTTCTTCCAAGTGATTTCCTTGGATAACACGACGGGAAAAATTGAAATCACCGGTGTACGGATCAACGGATCTGCCAACTCCCCCGGAGTTTTTGCGACAGTGCAATTAAAAGCAAAGGATAATCAGGGGACATCACAGCTCTGGCTTGAGGATGTTATCCTTGGAGATGAGAACGGACAGGTTCTTCCAGTAACACTTAGGGGGGCAGTCGTTACTGTAGAAGCATATGCTCCTTGGGACGTAAACCGGGATGGAAAAGTAAACATTCAGGACATGCTGGCTGTGATATCTAAATGGAAACAAACCGGTCCTGCTGGTTGGATAGCTGAGGATATAAACAAAGACGGAAAAATAAACGTGCTTGACCTCATCCTCATTGGACAGCATTGGACAGGATGAAAGGTTGAAAACATGCTGGTTATTTGCGCTTGCCATACTGATTATTCTCATCTCTCAGCCCCTCTGTCAAGCCGAAATTACGAGGGTTTACGTAAAACCTAAAGAAGTTAATGTAGAAAATGGAAAGGTCTTCGAAATAGAAATAGTGGCAAACCCTTCCACCAAAATAGCGGGCTATCAGTTTTCTATCGGCTACGATTCATCGGTTCTTGACTTTCTTGCCATACGAGAGGGAAATTTCTTCAGGAAGTATGGTTTAAACACGTACTTCTACGAGGGGGATGTGGACAGAACGGCGGGAGTTTTAAGAGACGTCGTGTGCGTGGTGTTGGGAGAGGGCGGAAGCTCGGAGAATGGAACTTTGGCAATTGTTAGATTTCGGGCAAAGAAAACCGGACAATCAACAATTACCCTTTTTGATGTGATTGCCGGTAATCCGCTTGGAGAACAGGTAGAGGTAAACGTTCAGGGTGGTTCGGTTAAGGTTTTCACAAGCGGTATTGCCCCCTGGCTAGTTTTTTTAGTCGTGACAATTGTTATTGTATTGTTAGTTCTCATATTTTTGCTGTTTCGCAGACGTTCTGGTCAAAGAAAAAAATCGAGAGAGCCAACCGTTTGGGAAAGTATTTGAATTCCATCATATCACGGGTTCCCGAAGGATGAGTTTTTTTGCTTCCTTGGCTAAAGAGGAAATCGGCAATGATAAACCTTCAAGCTGATGTAGCGCTTCGGCTGTCTGCAGAATCAATCTCTGAAGATCGCCTTCCTCCATGCGGGAGAGCTCGACCACTTCTTGCCACTTGGCTCCAGAGGCCCACATATAGACGCAACTGGCTCTTCCACGAGCTGCCTCTAAAGAAGGTCTCTCGCTGTAGATCCCCGCTTTCTTCTCCATCCTCCAGATGTCGCGGAGTAAACCGATTACACGCGAAATATCAAGGAGAGCCAGCTTACGTCTGGGTGACCTTTCCCCAATGAGTGCTGCAACAGTTCCTGCTAGAGCGGCTGGAGAAAGCCCGCGGTAGAGGCCCCTTCTTACAAACTCCGCAAGATAGAGAAAAGATGCGTGAGTTATCATACAGGCCCACTCCCCATCTTCTGTCAACTCTAGAGAATCTGTCAGATATCCAAGAGACTTCAGAATGTTTATTCTCCTCCCAAACTCCTGCATCATCAGGTTTCTAACTTTTTTCTCCTTCTTTCTGCCGAGTTTTGACATTTGGTAAAACAAAAGGCTTTTTTCGAAGATTTTGATAGTTCCCTGAAGACCGTGTCTGCCAAGTAGACTCAAAATCTGATAATATGCAACAGAGAAGGCGGATTTCAGAGGTTCCGGCGGAGATTTGGAGAGCGAGACGGCGTCATACAGCATTCTTTTTTCTCTCGGGACAAAAATCACAAAACCTACCCTATCTTTTCCTCTTCTGCCAGCCCTTCCGCTCATCTGATGGAATTCAAGCGGTGTGAGAAGGCGAGTGCCACTCTCATCTCTTGTCATAACCGTCGGGAGAGCAACGGTTCTTGCCGGAACATCGAGCCCAGCGGCGAGAGTTGTCGTTGCAAAGACTGCTTGGATGAGACCGGCCGAAAGCATTCTTTCCACAGCAACCTTCCAGCCAGTCAAATGGCCAGCATGGTGTGGTGCCACGCCGGCATCTATGAGCTGCTCTAAGAGGGGATGGTCCCATAAAACTGGCGTTTCCTCCGCGACCTGAGCAAAGATCTCCATCCGTCTTTCCCGGCCAATCCATTTTTGCCCGCGGAAGGTCCTCACGGCTTCATCACAGTCTCTTCTGCGCGGAAGGAAAACGATAACTGGTATGAGATCCTTTTCTTTTAAGATTGAAACGATTTTTACCGGATTAAAGGGCACTCTAGCATCCCTATCGCCGAGTTTGCCGATGATTTTTTCTCTCAGCGGAAGAACCCAGCCGCCAGCATGTAAAAAACCATATCTGAGGGGAACTGGCCTCTCGTCAACCCTTATTAGGCTAGGCTCTTCACCCCGGACTTTTCCCATCCACTCAGCCAGTTCATCTGAGTTTGAGATGGTAGCTGAGAGAAGTAGCAAACGTGTTTCTGAGGGAGAAAGGATTATGATTTCTTCCCACGTAACACCACGCTCAGGATCTGCGATGTAGTGGGCTTCGTCCAAGACGACAAAATCGGGTGGTTTTCCCTCGCCATAAAGAGAGTTCCTGAGGATCTCTGTGGTGGCGACGATTATGAAAGCAGTTGGATTTTCTTTTCTCTCTCCGGTGAGAAGACCTACATTCTCTTCCCCAAAAATTCTCTTGAAGTAGTCATACTTTTGGTTAGAAAGGGCTTTAAGGGGCGTGGTATACCAACACTCTTTGCCTAGTTTGATGAAACTTCTGATTGCCTGCTCCGCAATCCAAGTTTTTCCGCTTCCAGTCGGTGCAACGACAATAGTGTCTTTCTGAAGAACGCATCTCAGAGCTTCCTCTTGGAAAGGTGAAGGTACGAAAGCAGATGGCGAGGGTTCTCCTATTCCCTCTAGAAATTTTTCTTCAAGCTGATCAAAATCTCTCCCGTGACGTCCTTTCAAGTTTCTCCAGCTCCTCTAATGCTTCGTCCTTTTCTTTTTCCGTCCACCATTTCTGTCCCCTTATGCACATAGATCTAAATTCCTTGAAGAGTCTGAGATAAGATAAACTGGAGACAGAAGTACTCTGTATCAGTCTTTCAAGTCTGCTACAATCCGGCGAATCCTTATATGCACAAAGGGAACACAAGTACAACTTCCTCATTCTATTCATTATCTAGATTTGGGTTGCTAAAAGATTTACACTCACTGGCGGATATCTGCCCGATCTTTTTCACGGGGGTTGAGTGGATAGCCAGATGTCATCCCAGTATGCACTCGTAGCGGGAGGTGTCTGCCCAGTTGTGTATCTAGCAGTAATGAAAACGCGCGCCCTAACCGCATTTTGTGGAGCCGTTACTTGGAAAGATACCAAAGTCCAACTATCAAAGGCTGTTGATGCAAAACCGCTACTCGGTGTCTGCACATAACCGTCATCATTCTCCCAGTATGGATACCATCTTACTCTGATGAATAGAGTGTACTGGCTTGGACTTGCCCCTCCTCCTGGATTTACGAGGTAGTAATACCCGGCTAGATAATACGTTTGTCCAGGGATGAAGCTCGTGATATTGTCTGAGGTCACATACGCGGTATACGAGGAGGAGTTAACCACTTGCTTTGCGGAGTAACTACCAGTTCTTGCCCTTTCGCTAGACCTAGAAGCGTTGGTTCCAAAACTCCAGTAACCGGTCTGCTCGAAGCTTGGGTTCTGGACGAGTTGTAATGGCGGCTCTGGCAAGGTTTCTACTCTAACATAGAAAGTGTTTGTATAGTTTCTGGCCGCTACGTTGCTTGGAATATCTAATCTCCACTCTATCTGTTTCTGCATATTTTCGCCATATTGGATGTTATTCCAAACATTTTCGTAGATGGTGCTCAGTGATACGGTTCTACCGCCGATCGCCTTGGCCGCACTGGCAGATATCGTGTATCCGTCAGACGTGAAATCCCCGGCCGCTCTGACCTTAATCGTGAAGTTTCTGTTTGAGGACACAATAACCGTCATCGGACTCTGGGTTGCGTAAACGCTCTGTCCTTTGTAGCCGCTGAAGGAGAGGGTGTATGTGCTCAAAGACATCTCGAGGTAGACCTGAACCATAATCGCGTTGATATTCTCCAAATAGTTATCTAGACCGGTGTTATCGACGGCTCTGACGTATAGATTCCACATTCCCGGAGCCGCGATTTTTGAAAGTTTCACCCTAAAGATTGCAGTGTATGTCTTGGTTTCAGAATTCTCTAAGACTGAACATCCAGATGTGTCTATGTAAGCAGACCCAAGTGGGCAACTAAACTGCCAAGCTCCCGCGCTCTTTGAAGCACTCCATGTGTAGTGATTTCTGATGTTGTCTGACGCTGTATGGCTGAGCGAATTTTCATGTGCTACGAGATATATGTTCTCGAGCTCCATCTCTCCTTCCCAAACAGTAACTGTCACGTTAAACCAGCAGTTTGGCATTATGGTTGAATTTTCCGGAACTACCATCAGAACTGATGGGATTTCTATCAGAGGATAGGCGCAGAATTTATTACCACCACCGGCCCAGTCTGGTGGAGCACCCTGCCAATAAAAGATGGTGTTGTTAACGAAACCCAGTCTGTTTCCGTTATACTCGCCGACGGGGTAGGGAAGATTTTCTAGACTCTCCCAAGTATTTGTCGAAATCTGATATCTGTAGAAACCATAGCCTGGCTGCTCAAGATAGGAACCACCGCTAAGAGCGTAAATGTAATCGGACTTGGTTGGAATCCAGAGGAGAGATCCTCCATCCCCTACCCCACCTGGATCCGGTATCGGACTAAGATTTTCCCAACTGTTTGTTTCAATGTTGTATCTCCAGAAATCCTGCAAAGGTGAAGTTTCATAATATTCTCCTCTTAAAGCGTAGAGGTAAGCTCCGCCGGTCCAGACAAGCGAACAACCATCATCGGTGCCACCTGGTGGGTTAGCCAATACCTGCCAGGTGTTGGTCTGTGGGTTGTAACGGGCGAAAGTTGTTCCGTGTGTTGAGCTTCCCAAGATCGCATAAATTCTTCCATCATAACCACACCAACAGAGAGCATCTCCCGCACCCTGTGGACCAGGAGTGTTCTCCAAGAACTCCCAGCTGTTCGAAGGAATGGAATATCTCAGAAAGATTGTGCGGTTGGAATCCTGATATCTCGCCCCCGCCAGAGCGTATATGTAATTTTCATTATCCCAGGCAAGAGCGGTACCATTTCTGAAAAGACCTTGGGGTAGCATGGACGTGTTTATCTCTGTCCACTCGTTTGCAAATGGATCATACCTCCAGAAATGAACATTATCTAGGACATCGTAGCACCTGATTATGTAGATATAGTTTCCTACAGAGACCAAGGCTTGACCGTATCCGCCCGGCTGTGGGGTTGGGGCTTTCTCAATCCACACTGGCTCGGAACTGATAGGGGGAGCAGAGAAAAGCATTGTGAGTATCATGAAAAAGGGCAGAGAGAGCCCCAGCACCAGAAGCTTTTTTCTCATTCAAAAATTTGTTGATTTTTTCTTCTCAAATACGTTTCGAGGAAGGTATTCGTGGCGGGCCGGGCGGGATTCGAACCCACGTCACGGGCTCCGGAGGCCCGTGTCCTTTCCTGGCTAGACCACCGGCCCAGATTTTTCTATTTTTCTGAAAGTAAAACTCATTCGAGCATTAGAGAAGCGGCCTCCTCTATCGTGGAGACCTCTACTACCGATAGTCCGTAACCGGCGAAATATTCATTGAGATCTATTATTTTGGGCCTGTAGCTCACCCAGCTGAATCCTGGAAAGATCTGCTCAACAACCCGTTCGTAAACAGTAACCTTGCTCTGGCCTTTTGGGACGAGGAAAACTCTCGCTCCGTTTTCAGCTGCAGCTGCCGCCTTGTGAAAAACTCCACCAACCGGTCCAATCGAACCATCCTCCTGAATTGTTCCCGTGATAGCGTATCCGCTTTTTATCTTGCGGTTTTCGAGAACGGAAAGTAAAGCAATAGTGGTCGCCGCCCCGGCGCTTGGTCCGTCGATCGCCTCCACCCTTACTCTTTCACCTGGACCAACCACGATAAATTTCACATCGTAACCTGCTAAGCCAACCCCATCCGCATCCAGCTGATATCCGGCAAGTTTTGCCGCAACTTTTATCGCAGTTCTATCAGCATCTTGAAAATCGAAACCAACCAACGTTGGGTCGATCCCGACATAGACGTAACCATCCCCTGGCTCTATTTTGACGGCAAGCGTACAAACTACTCCAAATTCTCCCTGATCAGTCGAACCAACAGCTACTATCGGAATCGTTGCTGCACGGGCGTTCTTTATCCAGCCGGTCAGATTTGTCTTTATGCTGCTCTCTTTTTCTTCCAGGGTTAGAGAGATTTTCATGAATCCGTACGTTGCTAAAACTCCTGTAAGCATTCCTACAATTAACGCTACGACAAGATGGAGCACTCCATATCTTCGCTTCCTCCTGAAACGTTGGTGTGAGAGCTTCCTCGGCATCTGATAAACCTTTGTCTGGGATCATTAAAAGCAATATTTGTGCGATTTTTCACTTGAAGAACTCTGGGGAGAGAAATTTGCAAAGTGCCATCCAAACTCCATGCTCATATAGGGCAGTTCTATCCACGTGCCCCTTTGTGAATATACCTATTGCGCCTTTTCCTTCCTTTATTTTCTTTTCTCCTGTTAATCTTTCCATAACTTCTCCAAGCTCGATTCCCCTTTTAAGTTCTTTTACAACCTTTCCAGGGCACTCAAACCATCCTGATGTCCCGATCGAAATTTTGCCCTCCCTGTTGACTATAGCAACAAAACCGGTTGTAAACCACCTTCCGCAGAGCCTTACAGCTCCACCTTCTATCCCGACTCCAAAATCTGCATCAAGAAGCTTGATCGCCTTTTTTGCCCTATTCATTGCACCCTTCACGGCTTCGACCGCAGTCATTGGCTGTGGTGAGATACCGGAGTCTATCTCCACAGACTCCACTCTTACTCTTCCGAAAGCTTTCCGAAAGGCTCTCTCCGTTGCTTTTATTTTTGTCCTGTTTTTCGATCCCACGGCAACAAATATCATGTTCCCTCATCTTTTTGTTTTCGGGGAGATTTAGAGCTAATGGAAAAGGATGCGGGGCATCATACTTCTGAAGCTTCCCGAAGTTTTTCCCTGCAGAATAATCAAAAGAATCAACAGATTCACGGTTAGGATAAGCATAGGGAGGAAGGTGACAAAAGCTAGTCTGAATAACACGGGCAGGCTTGAAGAGTTGTTGCTTTACAACGCTTCAGGATACTGTCTTAGGGGACGGGGAAAGCTTCCCTACAGACTGTTTGCGATAAGTGGGGAAAAACTTGCAAGCGTTATTGACACAAGAATGCAGGCGGAAGCTTTTGAGGTAGCGCTCGCCAGAAGTCTCATCCCCATTTTTCGGAGTTACCGGTTGGCTAGAAGAAATATCAGAGTCGGCAGTTCAATCATAGACTATAAGCTTGAAGGAAAAAACGAGCTCGTTGTGGAGCTCAAAAGTGCTGTCTTGAGGTTAAACGATTTGGGCGGATATCCGGACTGTCCCACCGAGAGGGGAAGAAAACAAATAGAAGATCTCATAAACTATGCTCGATCTGGCGGAAATTCTGCGATATTTTTCGTTACAAGTCTGGAAGGCGTCCGAGGAATAACGCCAAACATAACAGCCGATCCCCAACTTTATCTTCTTATGGAGAAAGCAAGCCGAGCTGGCGTTCGAATGAGGGGAATGAACATTCTTTTCGACCCGAAAAGACGAAATATTATTCTGTCCAACCCAGATCTACCTGTCGTCTTCTAGCTTGGATAGATATTTGGAAGCAAGCTTGACAGCACAAAGCTGTGAACACATGCTGCACGTCTTTGGATCAAGTATGGGCGGTTTTCTACTCCTCATCTCTCTTGCCTTTTCGGGATCAAGCGAAAGCGCGATCTGCTTTTCCCAGTCAAATCTTCTTCTCGCCTCAGACATTTCTTCGTCCCTTTTCATTCCAAAACCTCTTGCGACGTCCGCAGCGTGGGCAGCGATTTTGGCAGCGATTACTCCTTCCCGCACATCCTCCACATCCGGAAGACATAAATGCTCGCCTGGAGTTACATAACAAAGCAAATCTGCGCCCGCCCACGCCGCAACAGCTCCTCCGATGGCTGCCGCGATGTGGTCATATCCCGCTGCGATATCCGTCACAAGCGGACCAAGTAGATAATATGGTGCCCCGTCACAAACGGCTTTTTCCAATTTCACGTTTGCCTCGATTTGGTCGAGCGGGAGATGACCTGGACCTTCAACCATTACTTGAACGTGATTGTTTCTCGCTTTTCTGACGAGGTCAGCTGCCACAAGCAACTCTAACATCTGCGGTATATCGCTTGCATCCGCCAAACTGCCAGGCCTAAGAGCGTCGCCAATGCTCAGTGTTAGATCGTATTCCTTCGCTATTTCCAAAAGATAATCGAATTCTGCATAGAGCGGGTTTTCTTTCTCGTTGTGAATCATCCAAGCAGCCAAAAGTGATCCACCTCTGCTGACCATCCGTAGAATTCTGTCACTCTTTTTAACGATCTTGAGAGCGTCCAGTGTTAGGGCACAGTGCACGGTAACGAAATCGACGCCATCCGCAGCGTGTTTTCTAATAGCATTAAAAATGTCGTCGGAATTCATGTCGACGATGTCTTGACCTTTTTTCGTTGCCTCCATCGCCGCCTGATAAATCGGAACGGTCCCCACGGGAACATTGACCGACTGGAGAATTTTGCGTCTTATCAAATCTATGTCCCCACCTATGCTTAGATCCATTATTGTGTCTGCGCCATATTTCACGGCAACCAATGCTTTACGCAGTTCCTCCTCAAGATCGACGTAGTCTGGGGATGTTCCAACATTTGCATTCACTTTCACTTTTAGACCTTCGCCAATTCCGATGGGTTCGATTTCTCTTATGATGTTTTTCGGAATGATTACGCGGCCGGAGGCTATTCTTCTCCTCAAGACTTCTGGTGAGATTTCTTCTATCTCAGCGACTTTCTTCATTTCTTCCGTTATCTCTCCTCTACACGCATCTTTCATCAACAAGCCCAACACCTAGAAAACATCATAAGATCTCGATAAAAGTTATTGCGAAAACCCGGGTATTTTGGGCAACTTTGATAGGGCTTCTCTTATTTTTTCTTCAGGATATTCGTAATTCTGCAACTTTTTCTCCAAGAATTCTGCATATGCCTGTAAGTCAAAGTGGCCGTGCCCGCTACAATTGAATAGGATGACCTTCTCCTCCCCAGTCTGGCGACACCGGATTGCTTCGTCTATCACGGCTTTCACAGCGTGGGCTGTCTCTGGAGCAATGACAAATCCTTCGGCTTTGGCGAAAATGCTTGCCGCTTCAAAAATTTCTGTTTGATGGTATGCGACTGCTTCCATATACCCTTCTTTTGTTAATTTGCACAAGAGAGGGGCGTCACCATGATATCTCAAACCACCGGCGTGGATAGGTGGTGGAACGTACGTGTGACCAAGCGTGTACATCTTTAGAAGAGGAGTCATTTCCGCCGTGTCTCCATAGTCGTAAGTGTAGACCCCCTTGGTGAGTGTAGGACAGGCTTTCGGTTCACATGACACGGCACGGAGATCCGGTTTCTTTCCACTAAGCTTGTCGGCCAAAAATGGAAAGACTAAGCCGGCAAAATTGCTTCCTCCTCCAACGCATCCAAATACTACGTCCGGATACTCGTCAAGCATTTCCAGCTGCTTTTTCGCCTCAAGTCCCACTACCGTTTGATGAAGAAGAACGTGGTTCAAAACGCTTCCAAGAGAATATTTCGTATTTTCGTGAGTTACTGCATCCTCTATTGCCTCGGAGATCGCGATTCCTAGACTGCCTGGACAATTTGGATCTTGTTCTAAAACCTTTCTGCCAAACTGCGTTCTGTTGCTCGGGCTTGGTATACATTCGGCTCCCCATATCTCCATTAAGATTCTTCGATAGGGTTTCTGGTTGTAGCTCGCTTTGACCATATAAATTGTACACTTCAAGTTAAACAACATTGTTGCAAAGGCTAAGGCGCTGCCCCACTGACCGGCCCCTGTCTCCGTTGTCAGTCTTTCTACACCTTCCTTCATGTTGAAGTATGCCTGAGCCACGGCAGTGTTCGGTTTATGACTCCCGGGCGGGCTTACACCTTCCCACTTGTAATAGATTCGGGCTGGGGTCTTCAGCATCCGCTCCAATCTCCTGGCTCTGTAAAGAGGTGTTGGACGCCAGAGTCGATAGATTTCCAGCACTTCTTCAGGTATCGGAATCCAGCGCTCGCGTGAAACTTCCTGCTCTATCAGCGCCTTTGGGAAAATCGCAAGAAGATCTTCTGGTTTTACGGGTTCACCTGTTTTCGGATTAAGAGGCGGGTCAAGAGGTGTGGGCAGATCCGCCTGAATGTTATACCAGTACCTTGGAATATCCTCTTCATCGAGTAGGAATTTCGTTCTTTCCATGGAAGCTCCATTCAAGTTGTTTGCAAACATATTTAAGCATTTCTCAAAATTGTTCATTAAGGTGCAAAAATGTTCGAGATACTCATACAGATTCCAATAGGTTTTTTCGTTGCACTCTCCGGGGCGTTAATTCCGGGTCCTCTGCTCGCCTATGTGACTGCGAAATCGACCGAGGAGGGCAGACAGATCGGGCCATTGGTTGTGGTAGGCCACTTGGCAGTCGAAGTCGTTATCCTTCTTCTACTTCTCGCCGGTATCGGTTATGTTCTTGCCCATCCACTTCTGGAGAGAACGATAGGTCTAACCGGAGGTTTTCTTCTGATTTTGATCGCTTCCTCGAGTCTACGGAGTTTGCGCGCCAGAAGATACAAGATCCAAGTAACCTGTTTCCACCCTTTTGTTGGAGGGGTCCTCTTCAGTAGCATTTTCAATCCGACAGTTCCGCTCTGGTGGGTGGGGGTAGGTTTCGCTCTTCTTCTCCAGGCATATTCTGTTGCGTCTTTCGCTGGTGTCGCAGCTTGGCTGATAGGTCACTATGCAGCCGACTTCGGATGGTTTTCCTTAGTTTCCCACCTCGTAAGTTCGAGTCATGCAGCGGTTGAAAAAATCAGAATTTTGCTCCTCCGGATATGTGTTGTCATTCTCCTTTTGCTAGGATTATACCTTGTTGTCAAGTATTCTGTCTTTTTCTAAAGATGAAAGGAAATCTGCTGTTCGAGTGTGTGGAGCAACAATTTTTACTTTGAGGAGGTCTTCGGGTTTGTCTATGTCAAAAGCGATAGATTCCGAATGGTAAATCTTGACTTTTGCGCCAGTTTTGAAGGCTTCCTTTAAATGTACCGGGAAACTCTCTCCCCCGAATTTGAGAGAAATGACATCCGGGGGTTTCAGCAGAAGCGCGTTTGTACCTCTGTCTTTCGAAGGCGAAATCACGACAACCTTCTCTTCCTCCGCAAGTGAAATAATTTCTCTTATATCTCTCGGTGTTATGAGGGGAACATCACCGGGAATTATCAAAACTGAATCGGCTCCTTCTGCTTTTGCTCGACTGATTGCAAACTCCAGCGCTGGGTTCAGAGATAGACCCGGTTCTCGAATTGTCCGAATCCCGAGATTTGACGCGAATTTAAGTATTTCTTCATTCGGAGAGAGCACACATATCCTGTCCAAACTCTGAACTCTTTTTGCTGAGGTCAGCACGTCGGTAAGCATCGCCATTATGAGTTTTTTTCTCTCCTCAGGATTCAGGCAATTTTGGAGGGATGACTTTGCCAAAGAGAGATCCTTTATGGGAATAATCAGCCAAGGGCGGGCAGACATCCAATCATCCAAAAATATTTTTCCAGACGCGAGTTCTAATAATGAGACGAGGGTGGAATCTTGAAGATCCGAACAATAACGTATTCGAGAAACGTTTTTATACCAGTCACCAACGTCTGTCGAAACAAATGTCATTATTGTGGATTCAGGAGAGACCCGCACAATGGATGGCTGATGAAACCTGATGAGATAAAGGCACTCGGAGAAAGGGCAAGAGCCGCTGGTTACTGTGAGGCTCTTATAACGCTGGGGGAGAGACCAGAAGTTTATCCGTCGTATTCGCTCAAATTATCAGACCTGGGTTATAGAACTACTGTCGATTATCTTGTAGATATCTCCAGAATGATGCTCAACATGAATCTCCTACCTCACACAAACGCTGGCTCAATTACCTACGAGGAGATGAAAAAACTTCGCCGATATAACGCGAGCATGGGACTGATGCTGGAATGTGCAACCAGATTGCCAGCTCATGAAGAGAGTCCAGGCAAAAGGCCTGAGATTAGACTTGAGGTGATAAGAAATGCCGGCGAGCTTAAAATCCCGTTCACGACTGGACTTCTAATTGGAATCGGCGAAAGCCGAAAAGATCGCTTATTTTCCCTTTTTGAGATAAAAAAGCTCCAAGAAAGATATGGGCATATTCAAGAGGTGATAATCCAACCATTCTCACCAAAACCAAACACCGTTATGGAAAGTTGTCCGCCCCCGTCTCTATCGGAAGTTATATGGACTGTTAGGAAAGCTAGAGAAATTTTGGAAGATGTTGCCATACAAGTTCCCCCAAACCTGATTGACCTGTCACCACCAAACGTTCTTGCGATACTAGATGCCGGTGCAAACGATTTCGGAGGGATCTCTCCAATCACGCCAGATTTTATAAATCCTGAAAATCCCTGGCCAGAAGTGGAGAAACTGAGAACGATCGTTGAATCGCTGGGTTTCCGTTTGCGCGAACGTCTACCGATTTATCCCAAGTTTGTGATGGATGAGCAATTTATGTCTGCGGAGGTGAAGAGAATTGTCCGAAGTTTGTCTGATGAAGCCGGTTACAGAGCAGGTTGATGGGGAACTTTTCGAGATTCTCCAAGTTGCTTTACAAAATGAACAACTAACTGAAAAAGAGATATGTAGATTACTGCTCTCCGAACCTGAAGAACTCCCAACGATTGCCTTGATTGCAGACTACAAAAGGTGGCTGGAGGTCGGAGACATCGTCACCTATGTGAGAAATAGAAACATAAATTTCACGAATATCTGCATCGGTTCATGTATGTTTTGCGGATTCCGCAGGGATAAAGATGACGAAGACGCTTATGTCCTCTCTCCGGAAGAAATAGCGAGAAAAACAGCTGAAGCAGTTTGGGCGGGGGCTACAGAAGTGTGTTTGCAGGGCGGTCTGCATCCAGATTTCGGACTTTCAGATTATCTGAAAATTCTCGATTCTGTAAGGTCCGTTTCAAAAAGTATTCATATTCATGCTTTTTCCCCCGAGGAAATCGAGCATATTTGCCGGCAGGAGGGGATGGATGTCTTTGAAGTTTTGTGTGCCCTCAGGGAGCATGGACTTGACTCCGTCCCAGGAACTGCAGCGGAGATTCTTTCGGACAACGTGAGAGAGAAAATATGTCCGCGCAAGGTGAGGACGAAGAGATGGACAGAAATCGTTAAGGCATGCCATTCTTTAGGAATACCGACAACCTCGACAATCATGTATGGAACGATCGAAACATACAGAGAACGCGCAAAACACCTGCTGCTGATTAGAAAAATCCAAGAAGAGACCAGTGGGTTCACGGAATTCGTTTTATTACCGTTTGTGTCTTCACGAACGCCACTTGGAAAAGCCGGTTTGCGTTCTCCAAGTATGAGCGAGAACATAAAAATGCATGCAGTCGCTAGGCTTGTCCTAGGCGATGTTCTTAAAAATATCCAGACTTCTTACGTGAAGCTTGGACTAGAAGGAGCAAAAGCTGCTCTGATGGCTGGGGCCAACGATCTGGGAGGAACACTCATGGAGGAGAATATAACGAGTGCTGCCGGAGGTAACGTACGTTGCATGAAAGCTGAGGAGCTTGAGGAACTGGCACGTGCTGTTGGGAGGATACCTGCAGAAAGAACCACTACATATAGGTTGATACGAATTTGTTAGGAATAATCTTTCAGATGGCAGAGACTATCCAAGAAGCTTTACTATATGAACAGTTGGAAGAGAAAAACGTTCGCTGTGGAGTATGCGAGAGACGCTGTTTCATTTCTCCAAATCAGCTTGGCTTTTGCAAAACCAGAAAAAATATAGGTGGAAAGTTATACACGTTGATCTACGGCGACATTTCATCGATGTCTGCAAATCCAATAGAGAAAAAACCTTTTTATCACTTCTGGCCTGGGAGCAAAGCCCTGACCGTTGGGAGTTGGAGTTGCAATTTCACTTGCCCCTGGTGTCAGAACTGGAGCATAAGCAAGTTTCCTCCTGAACCGGATAAGGCAAACTACATAAGTCCAGGAAAGTTCGTTGAGCTGGCGATCAAAAAAGGATGTCGAGGAACTAGCATATCTTTCAACGAGCCCACACTTATGCTAGAGTGGTCTCTTGACGTCTTCAGACTTGCACGCAAAAAGGGACTGTATAACACATTTGTTTCGAACGGTTACATGACCGTTGAAGCTCTCAAAATGCTTGTCGAGGCCGGTCTCGATGCGATGAATGTGGACGTTAAAGGGGATGAACGGACGGTCAGAGAATATTGCGGAGCAGATGTGGAAATCGTCTGGCGAAATATCAGAGAAGCAAAAAAGCTTGGAATTCACGTCGAAATCGTAAATCTGGTCATACCTGGCGTAAACGACGGAGAAGATCAGCTGAGAAATCTCGTGAAAAGATGTCTGCGCGAGGCAGGGGAGGAAACCCCAATTCATTTCACGGCATACTATCCGGCTTTTAGATTTGATGCTCCCCCCACTCCCGTTTCAAAACTAGAAATGGCTCATAACTTGGCCATGGAGGAAGGAATGATGTATGCATACGTTGGAAATATCCCGGGGCACCCATTTGAGAATACTTATTGTCCAGCCTGCGGACGTGTTCTCATAAGAAGATTCGGTTTTGAGGTTTTGGAGGTAAATTTGATAGGAAAGAGATGTGAATTTTGCGGAGAAGAAGTGCTTCTGATAGGTGAGGCAAAATGTTCTTCCATGTGATAATGACGACTCATTGTAATCTCATGTGTAGATATTGCTATGGAGAGGCCGTAAACGATTTTTCCGAAACGGGTGAAGATTTTGACGTTCTTCTGCCGGAAAGAATAGCATACGATGTTGGTGAGCTTGCTTCCTTCTGCTCGAAAGATCCTGATTGTTCAATTATTTTCTACGGTGGGGAGCCATTGCTCGAAGCCGAAAAGATTGAAGAAATCATAGAGAAAGTTCCAGCACGCAGATTTCTGATCCAAACAAATGGCACCCTTCTTCACCGGCTCGGGAAAAATTATTTTGCAAAACTCCACACGATCGCCGTTTCGGTGGACGGGAAAGAAGAAACCACCGATATGAACAGGGGTGATGGAACTTTTAGGAGAGTTGTGAAGAATCTGAAATATGTTGCGAAGAGTGGTTTTGAAGGAGAAATAATTGCCAGAATGACGGTAATGGAGCCGATGGACATTTTCGAGGAGGTAAGATGGCTTCTCAACAATCAGGAGTTTTCTTTCTCCGCTGTTCACTGGCAGCTAAACGCTGGTTTCTGGAATGACTTTGAAAAAAGGAATTTCAAAGTTTGGGTAGAAGAAAAGTATAATCCTGGCGTGAGAAAACTCGTGGAATGGTGGACAGAAGAGATCTGGCACGGCAGAGTTCATAAAATTTATCCCTTCCTCGGCGTTTTGAAATCCTTATTTGCAGGCGGTGCTGGAGGGTTGAGATGCGGTGCTGGCTGGGCAAACTATGCCATACAGACAGATGGACATATAATTCCGTGCCCGAGCATGTGGGGAATGCGAAGATTTTATCTAGGACACATTACACAAAGCCATCCGCTAAACCTAGAAAAAATAAAAACAACAGATTTCTGCGAGGACTGCGAAATTTTCGCCTTCTGCGGTGGGAGATGTCTCTACGCCAACGTGATGAAGAGATGGTCACGGGAAGCATACCGGATTGTGTGCGGAACTGTGAAAAATCTAGTAAACGCGCTGAGATGTGTTCTGCCAAAAATTGAGAAAGCTTTGCAGATGAATATCGTAAAACCTGAAGATTTTAATTTCCTAGAGTTTAACGGATGCGAAATCATTCCGTAAAATCTAAAATCTTGCACGGATAGTTAAACACGGGGCCGGTAGCTCAGCCTGGTATGAGCACTCGCTTCGCAAGCGAGGGGTCGCGGGTTCAAATCCCGCCCGGTCCACCAAATCATTTTTGGATATTCACCGGACTTCTGTGTTTTGTTGAATAAAAAAGGATTTAAGTATGCTAAAAATGTTTCAGCGCAAACTTAACAAAAACGGGAACAGTAGGCTTTTAACATTATTTTCTACCAAAGCGTATTTCGTGATCAGAAATATGCTTCACCCTTCCCAATCTAGGAGTCGCTTTTCGCCTTCTATCCTCTTCAAGTCTGTTATGTCTTGGGAAACCTCCATTGTTCCCAAATATTTGCCATCCTTGTCTCTCAATGCGAAATATCTTATGTGAATTAAGCGATCGCCCTTTTTTATCCAGAATTCTGCCACGTCTTTTTCACCCTTCCTGAAGGCCTCTAGGATTCTGTTAACCACATGAATGCTTTTTTGCGGATGACAAAGTTGCACTTTTCTGCCTAGAATAGCCTTTGTTCTTACAAATATGCGTTTTTCTGCTCTATTAAAATATTTGACAGCATCATTCTTGTCTACGAAGGTTATATCCACTGGCAGGGTGTTTAAAATAGCCTCTGCTTCCTCTTTTGTTAATGTCCCAGTTTCAAATTGTAATTCGCCCTGTTGTATAGATTCAGCTACAGCTATTGGTTTTTCAACAATTTTGACTGACTTGGCTATTGAGTATTCTGGAGTGAAGCAGCAATATCCAATTTCGTCAAAGTCAGCTTTTATAGTGGTCCACTCTTGTTCCGTGATGATGCGTAGAGCCGTCGGAAATAGGATGTTGTTTTCCTTGAAAATATGGCTGTTTAGAGCGCTGTCTATGGCGTTAGCTAGTTCACAGAGCTGCCTCCCAAAATCCAAGAAGCTCATTTTTGAGGCGCTTTCGACCAAGGCCTTAAGCTGCTTTTTCTTTTCTCTAAGCTGGTTGTGTTCCATCCACATTATGGCTGGCGGTTCACTTATTCCATGTTTCTCCAAAACTGGGAAAAGAGCGTTCTCCTCACGTAAATAATGTTTTTCGGCATCTGAAAACTCATCTGCAACATGTCTCAACTGTGAAAATTCTTCGGTTACCTCATCTAAACTTTCTGCTCTTTGCATTTTTTCAGCTAAAAATCCAAGCTTTTGGGATATTTGCTGAAGCATTCTGTGCTCCTCTAGTAAGATGCCAATGGGACTGGCTGGAGCCGCCTCAATCTTTTGCTTTTCCAATTGTTCCTTGAAGACTGCTAAGTGAACATCGCATAACCTTTGAAGTTCCTCTCTCGATACACCCTCACTTAAGAGTTCTTGTTCAACTTTGACTATCTCAAACGGGTCTGCTCCCTCCAGTATCTGTTTAAATTTCTCCTTAACCTCCTGCAAAGACGCACCAGCATGCAGTTGCCCAATAATCTCCTTCAGAAGCCTTCTCCTATCTTTCTCAGGGACTCCACCCAACGAACATCCCTTTTCATATTTTCATTTTAAGTTTTAAAAACAGTTCGTATCTTTCAAGACATTTCTATTTATTTTTTGAAGTCATGATCGGAGAAAGCCGATAGACCAAGATGTCGGAATCTTTTTGAAAATCTATCCTAGCTTTTTCAGGATCTTGCTGCATACCTATATGAAGAAAAAATTGCCCCACGCTGAAAATTTAAGAACTGTGAGGACTGAAGCACATGGTAAAAACCATCTGGAGAGGGGAATCTAATTCCAAGAATTTAATCAATGCCAATTCTCGCTGTAAGTTTTATGAGAAGGAAGACTACCAGCATAACGATCAAGAAGGTTATCAGAGCACCGGCAAAGTGTCCGACTCTGAAAGGCCCGAGAGTTATCGTTTCCCACTCAGCTCCGGGAACCGCGATTTCGATGACTGGCATTATGAAATCCGCAACGAGCGCTTGCACAAGAGCACCCACATATAGACCGATCACAAACGCCACCGCCAGTCCGAGAATTTTGTATTTTGAAACGAAATTTATGAACTCGGCTTTGAAGCCCTTCGGTGGAGGAGGCGGTGGTTTTGGTTCTAGGAGCGCCCTTATCCGCCTGAGCTCTTCTAAGATTTCGTCATCCTTTTTAGACATTCAAAATAAAATTCTTCAAGAGATATAAATCTCGTGCTACGGAAACCTAAATCATGATTTTATTTACTTTGTCTATGAAAACATTAACGTGTAAGTTCAGCCTTGTTTGAGCTCGCGTTTTTTCGTCTTCTTCTCCAAACGAATATCATGAATAAAACAAAGATAATCACAGAAACTAGCGCAACCCATAAAATCCAGACAGGAATCTTCACAGGTCTGGACAAAATTACATCAAAAACGCCCGGTAGTTCACCGATTACAACTTTCCCAACAAGTTCGTTCTCTGGAGCTTTGAGATACACTGTTCTCCCGAAAAGTTCCCAATTTTCTACTTCGATTTCTCCTCTTTCGTCTGTTCTTCCAAGATAGTTTATCTCTCTTCCTTCTTCAAAACCAAAGTATATTTCAACATTGGAAGCGAGGACATTATCTACACGGAAAACAAACCTGATCGGCGAGTATACCTTAATTGTCAACTGATTCTCGCTTCTGGAATACATAATATCGCCTGGGAACAAAGCGGTCACAGTAACCGTTAACACATTTTCTGTAATTCTCGGGACTACCAGAATGACTTTGGATTGTCCGTTCCTATCCGTTGTGTCCGCTTCTTTTGAGAGGATACCATGAGTTGTGCGCCATACTATCAACCTGTTTGCAAGCGGGACTCCGTTCTCGTTCATAAGGGTGGCTGTGAGCTCCACAGATTTTCCGAACCAAGTACGAGGAACCGCTGAAATAGTCAGGAAAGATGGTGGAAGTTGCGGGAAAATATATCCTAATGAAACGGCTTGGCTGGGGGAATAGTTCTCGTCACCAGGGAAATAAGCGGTTATCATTGTGTTTTCTTGTGTTAACACGCGCGGCGCACGATAGGTTACATAGGCATTTCCAGCATTATCCGTGTTTGTTAAATTTTCTAAGAGGGTTCCTAGAGTTGTGCTCCAAATGATTGGTTTACCCGGAAGGGGATTTCCGTCTTGATCTACGAGCGTAGTGGTCAATAGAATACTCTCTTCCGAAGATATCGAAAATTCAAGTGGATATATCGCCAATCTTGTTTTTATACGAGAGAGCACGAGACCTGTGGAGGTTCCGATACTTCCATAATATTGAGACGTTTCCGTAAATGTCGCCATAATAAATACATACACATTTTCGTCAACTACGGGCGCAGTATAAACGGTTGTTGTCCTACCGTTTTCATCCGTCCGCCCACTCGAGGGATTGAAGGTTCCTAGGTTGTGATTCTCTAACCAGGTTATAACCATTCCCTGAAGAGGTCTACCAAGCTCGTCGCGCAAAGTAGCCGTTAAGGTTAAGGATCTTCCACTAAAAATTTCGAAAGCGCTGGGATCTATTGAGAGTGTCGTTGATAGCTTGGTTGGAGGCGGAGGCGGCGGTGGGGTCGGAGTTATTTTCTGGATGTTTCCCCAGACGACCTCGGATTCATTCAGGGCATAGTCGCGCACTTGCCCATAAACAGTTTTCAATCCATCCCCGGGACTGAGTTGCCATGTCTTCGTTGTGGAGTAATCCTCCCAGCTGCTCCAATTTTCTCCTTCATTTCTAAAACGCATCTGCCAGACTCCACTCAGCGCATCACTTGCGATGATCGTGATGGTCACGGTGGAAGAAGTTGTTTCAGCCGCACCTCCGTTTATGAGGAAAGATATTATCTGCGGAGGAGTTGTGTCCACTGTAAGTCTCTGGGTAGATGACCATCCGCCATCGTTTCCGGCATTGTCCCTGGCTCTCACCCTCCAGTAGTATACACCGTCCGGAAGGACTGGAGTTATTACGCTGGAAGTACCTGTTGTTGACCAGACCGTAAGGGTTGTTGTAAATGCGAGTGGGGCTGTGAACGTGTTCTCGTTGTCAACCTCGATCGTGTATACAACGGGCAAGGAGTTCTCGAAGACGTTGTTCCAGACCAAGGTCGGCGTGTTATCGTTCGTGTTCTCCCCATCGGACGGCGAGACTAGGGTAGGTGCAGCTGGTGGAATCGTATCTACTCTGAAACTCCAGACACCTGACCATCCACCCTCATTTCCTGCATTGTCTCTAGCTCTCACCCTCCAGTACCAGACTCCATCGGAAAGATTAGGTGTGGTCCAGTTGTTGTCAGTTATCCAGCCGGAGCTTGCGTTCTCGTACGGGAATGCTGAGTTATCACTCACTGCGGCGTAATACTCAACGGGCAGGGAGGCATCTACCACATTCTCCCAGAGAAGGGTTGGTGTGTCGTCATTGATGTTTTCTCCATCCACTGGAGAGATTAGTATCGGAATCCTCACGTATGTGTCAACGTCTATCATATCAAGCGCACGGTAGGGAACTTGTGTGTTACCTGCCAGATCTCTGGCATTCTCAACGACGATGTCAACACCTAGGACCTCCTCATCAACATCGGCTATATCATAGGTTGCCACGTAGATCGTAGGCGATATCCACGCTCCGGAGACCGGGGTTAGTGTTCCGGATGATACTATGTCGGGATCGAACGCTATATCGGGAGCAACAGAAGCATCCATATTCTCACTGTACGTTATCGTTATAACCAGAGTTCCTCCATTATCGGATTCCGTTATAAGGTTGTCGCTTATGGTGATGCCAACAACATAGGGAGCAACGGTGTCGATTCTGAAGCTCCAGACACCTGACCAATCGCCTTCGTTTCCAGCATTGTCCCTAGCTCTCACCCTCCAGTAGTATACACCGTCCGGAAGGACGGAGGTCGTGACGCTAGAGGTTCCGGTTGTTGACCAGTTCTCAACGGTCGTCGTGAAAACGAGTGGGGCAGAGAACGTGTTCTCGTTGTCAACCTCTATCGTGTAGACGATCGGTAGGGAGTTCTCAAAGACGTTGTTCCATACGAGAGTGGGTGTATTGTCGTTCGTGTTTTCGCCGTTCACTGGAAAGACCAGAGTCGGGCCTTCGGGCGGAACTGTGTCAACCCTGAAGAATCTAATCTGGCTCCATTCTCCCGTGTTACCCGCACCATCAGTTGCATAAACAAACCAACAGTAAAGATTGTCCGGTAGTTGCATGCTCACCTCAATTGATGCGGTTCCGGATGATGAATAGGTAACATAATCATAGGAAACAATTAAACTGAACGTTTTATTCCAGACACCAACTGCTATAGTATATGTCACAGGAAACGTGTTCTCTGGGATCAATTGCCAAGTCAACTCTGGTGTGTTGTCGTTAATGTTTTCCCCATTTTCGGGCAAAATAAGAACTGGAGCTGAGGGTGGAATAGTATCAACTATAAAGTTCCAGACATCAGATTCGTTTTCTCCCCACATGTTCACTGCTATCACTTTCCAGTAATACTGACCATCTGGGAGAGCATTTTCGGGAGGAAGAGTGTATTTGTTATCTCCGATTATTTCCAAACTGAAAACCGGAGAGCTGAAATCAAAATTATCGTCAATAACTAGTCTATGTCTCTCCGCATAAATTCCGTTCTCCCATTCAAAATCCGGCGTAGAGTTGTTCATTGCTGCGTTGTTCTCTGGAAGGTAAAGGTTAGGTTTAGTTGGCGGTGGTCCTGGACTATACTCCCGCCATAGAGATACCAGGAAAGGATAACCGCTGTTTACTGTGGAATGAATATCCCATATGTCATAGTTTTCAATATCCTCATAAGGATTCCCCAAGAAATCCCAGGGGATTGTCAGTCCATCGCTCCATGTGTTGTCCGTATATGTCCTCACATTCTTCATATTTTCCGTGGTTTTTCCGGTTCCACCGGCGCTTGAAGACTGTCCTGAGGTCTCATTATCCCAGAAAGAATTCGTCACCTCGCCGTTGTTGAGTCCAACAAGTCCCCCTACGAATGTATTCCCCGCAACTGGACCAACTGAATAAGAGTTTCTTATTTTACCAGAAAGAGCGCCTGATACTTCGTTTGAGCCAGCCAGTCCACCAACATACAAGCTACCCGTAACAGATCCTGATGCATAGCAGTTTAGCACCATTCCATAGTTAACGCCAACCAGTCCCCCCACGCCCTGCACACCAGAAACGTTGGCGTTTGAAAAACTTTGCTCGCAGGACCCCAGGTTAGCTCCGATAAGTCCCCCAGCATAATAGGTCGCTTGAGTGATGTTTCCAGAAGAAAAACTTTGAAAAACATTTCCAAAATAATTTCTACCAATAAGGCCACCAACATAGCTATTTCCACTTATCTGAACTGTTGCACCTGAACCGATAATCCACGCCTGGTTATCATTCCATCCCACTAGTCCTCCAACCTCCATCGAGCCGGAAACGGTTCCGAAGAATGTGGTTTGTTTGATTGTTCCTAGATTCCTACCCACAACTCCGCCAACATTAGATCCGCTACCCGAAATTGTTCCACCAAAAATTCTACATCTTTCTACGAAACCACGATTTGTTCCTGCCAAACCGCCAGCATTACCACCTTTCGTCTGCACAGTCAAGTTTAAGAGAACCACATCGAAAATCTTGGCACTATTGTCTAGTACACTAAACAGACCGACAGAGCCCAAATCCCAATCCCAATTTTCGAAAAGGTTCTCGATTGTATGTCCATTCCCATTAAAGCTCCCGGAAAATCCTAGCCCGAAAGACGTTATCGGACCTATCGGGAAAAACCCAAACCAACCATTCCACCCCATAGTTTGCGTTGCATCTATGTTATTTGCGAGTGCAAAATGTGAAAACCGGAAATCTCGAACTTCATCGAGTTGCTCAACGTTCTCAATCAAGAATGGATCATCTATAGTTCCACTCCCGGTACCTGAGAAAACTGGTGAGACCAAAAAAGGATATCCGCTATCAATCTTCCATCTATCTCTGAATCTTGTGTCTTCATACGGATTGCCAACAAAATCCCAAGGCCAAAGAAGTCCATCACTCCATGTGTTGTCCGTGAAAGTTCGAACATTCATCATGTTCTCTGTGGTTTTCCCCGTGCCTCCGGAGCTTGACGATTGACCGGAATTTTCAATATCCCAGAATGAGTTTAGAACTTTCCAAAAGTTAGCACCTATGAGACCACCCACGTTTGATGTTCCGACGACCGGTCCAGCGGAGTATGTGTTGATCACATAACCTAAATTGTAGCCTACAAGACCGCCGACATATTGTGTACCGCTAACTTTTGAGAGCGAGTACGAGTCGATTATAAAACTGGAGCTATATGCATATCCAACTAAACCTCCAACATAGTTTTTTCCATTAACATTTTCTGCCGCTGCCCAGCTTGTGGAAATCTCATTTCCGGAATATCCTGCAATCCCGCCCACAGAGTTTTCCCCAGTTACATCACCGGTAAAGGAGCTATCGATAACACTTCCAACAATTGCGCCGGCTAGTCCCCCTACATAGTTCCTTCCTCTAACGTTTGCAGATGAACCACATTTGAGAAGACTTCCATTGCTTCCACCCACAAGTCCACCTGCATAGTCAGTTACGGTCGAAACCTGACCATCAGAAAAACAATTTTCAAGAAGGGCGTTACCTCGAAGAATCCCCGCGATTATTCCAGCACGAGAATATGCGGCTATGCTGGCGTTTTCCATCCGCAGATTTTTTATCACGACCCAATTATCAACAACTCCGAAAAGTCCAACCCTATCCTCTGTTTGTCTGTTTATGAAAAGATTGTAGATCTTGTAACCCCTTCCGTCAAAACCACCCGAGAA
Organism: Candidatus Hadarchaeales archaeon; assembly: GCA_038823825.1. Lineage (NCBI taxonomy): Archaea > Methanobacteriati > Hadarchaeota (SeqCode) > Hadarchaeia (SeqCode) > Hadarchaeales (SeqCode) > Hadarchaeales archaeon (SeqCode). The sequence goes on from JAWBCC010000001.1 coordinate 410,222, forward strand.
CGGAGATGTGAGAGATCCCACCGGTTCAAAACCACGACCGCCGTTCCAATTTATTGTATCAGATGCGTCAATGTCCGCTCCAAGAGCATAATATGCTGAGGGATTATCCTTCATCGCCTGCAACTGGTAGACATCTATAATTATGTATGGATCCTCCGGAGTCCCGCTCCCTCCAGCGAAAGCGATCGCTGGGTTGACCATCAAAAGTTTTACAATCGCTGCCAGAAGTAGCAGAAGCGTTAAGAGAACGAGTTGAATTGTGAATTTTCTCATTAATCTCACAAAAAAATAAACATGCAAAAATTAAAAATGTTTCTTCAATGAATCAAAATCTGTGACTAATCCTCACACTTAACAATTATGTTTGTTCGACTTTTTCCAGATCTTATTTCATGTAACGCTTGACTTGCCAACTTTGCGGCGTTTGCGGCCCGCCTAGCCTTTCCAAGGCCTGCTTTCATCTCCACGCCGAGTTCTAGCTTGAGATCTTTCAAAATTTCTATCAACACCTTTTCATCTATGCCATTTGAAACTGCCATGAAGTTATCTCCCCCCATGTAGAAAACCATGCCTCCATGCCTTAGCATCCGCTTCATGAGAAATGTGAGTATTTCATTTATCAGAAGCTGTGTTTCGTATATTGGTTTCGTGTCTGTCAAAAGGGTCGAGTGATTGACATCCATATGAACGATCTCGACCCAGTCCTCATCCGGTGGAACCACCGTTGTGCCCGCTAATTTGCTTTTCCGGTCTGGATTTCTAGAACTCCCGGTTGACTGAAGAGCCAGCGTTGCAGCGACTTGCGCGTCATAGGGTTTCTCGGCGCAACCGACCCCCATGCTAACCGTCACCGGAAATCTTTCAACAATTTCCATCTGAATTCTGCGGTGGTCTTCCATCGTGAGACCGTTGGAAATAGCCAACATGTTGTCCTGTCTGGCTTGGAAGACGAGACCGCCCAGCGAAGCGAATTTCTCCTGGAGATCTGCATAAAGCCTAGACTGGAGAATCTGAAGCTCTGATTCGGGTTTGGGGCTAGGAGTAACCGTCCATGGGCCATAACAATCAACTTGTATCACTGTTATCTGGATTTTTCGCATGTTTCTCCCCCTAAAGATGATGTTAAGACAATATTTATGTGCCGCGCTTGGTGAATCGTTAACTTTATATGCGGTGTTTACCGTGTTCTTTGATGTTCAAACTTCCCGCTATCGTTGTAAACTTCAAAACATACCCGGAGGCAACCGGAAAGAACGCGGTAAAAATGGCAAAAATTATGCAGAAGGTGGCCAAAAAGTACAAGGTCACCATCGCGGTTTGCCCACAGCATGCTGACGTCTTTCGGGTCGCCAAGGAGGTCAAAATCCCAGTTTTTGCACAGCATGTTGATCCGATGAAACCCGGAAGAAACACTGGATGGGTCATACCTGAGACTATGAAGGCAGCAGGTGCAATCGGGACGTTGATAAATCATTCTGAGCACAAGCTTCCGTTAGAAGTAGTCAGAAGCACGATCGAAGCTGCAAGAAACGCTGGATTGGTTACCATCTGTTGCACAGCGGACATCGAGGAAAGCAGAAAGGTTGCCGAGTTCTCGCCAGACATCATAGCCATAGAGCCTCCAGAGCTGATAGGCACTGGAATCCCTGTTTCAAAAGCAAAACCGGAAATTGTGGCCGGAGCCGTTGAAGAGATCAAAAAGGTTAACCCTAACGTGGAGGTTCTCTGCGGAGCTGGGATAACGACCGGTGAGGATGTTGTCAAGGCAATCGAGCTTGGAACGAAGGGCGTTTTAGTGGCGTCTGGGATCGTCTGTGCGAAAGACCCAAGGGCTGCGATAGAAGACATGGTCAGAGCAGTAAGCGGAAAATTTTAACTTTCTGAACATTAAATTTTTCTTGGCCGCCGTAGCTGAGCCTGGTTACAGCGACCGCCTTGTAAGCGGTAGATCGTGGGTTCAAATCCCACCGGCGGCTCCAAATCGGGATATAAATTTTTCGCCTAAGAGCTTTTCAAATATCTGAGACCCAAGAATCCGCATAAAAATAAAAACACCACAATTCATCCTTTAAGGAGGAAAACGATGAAAATCAGATGGAAAGTTGTTGTGACTTCCCTCGTCTGTTTCCTCTCCGGAAGTCTCATTCTATTGGGCCTTTTGAGCCCATGGTACAAAGCTGGCGCCAGAACCTTTTCAGGTTTTGACCTTATCGACAATCAAGAGAGAAAGACTGGCCTTCCGGTGCTCTTCTTTACGATCACTGGCACTCTTGCAATCTTCGTCTCCGGCCTACTTGCTTGGCTGACCGATGTAGCTGACACAAAAAAACTTCTTCCAGTGGGGCTGACTCTTACAAGTGTCGGAGTGATATGCCTACTCATCCTATTGGCAAGAGGCCTTATGCTCATAGGACAAAATTTCATATACCTGCTCCCCCCGGTTTTCCCAAATGATCTTTTCCGAGGTTTCTGGATATTCGTCTCAGGAATAATCGTCGGAGTAGCATTCTGGATTTTCCTACAAACGAAGATACCAGAGAGATTCTTATTCAGCCAAGTCTCCCGAGTTTCCTCTGCTTAAGCCTTCGCATCTTCCTTCTCATTCTCTTACGCACCCATTTCCAGCGCATACGTCCCTTCTTCTTCCACTTCCTCGGTCGCTTCCCCAGACTCTCACCTCCGTAAAGTCTCAGATTACTGATCTTTTACCCCTAAAAAGAAAGAGTTCCTCAAACCATAATTTTTTTCTTTTGATTTTCAGCTCGAATCCCAACTCACGTAGGCGTTTCTCGGTTCGCTCCACGTTCGAGAGGGATGACTGCACCAGATAAACTTCACCGCCTGGCTCCAAATGTTTTGGAAGCTCGTCCAGGAACGCGTCTACCACAATTCTACCTTCTGGACCACCCTCGCATGCCTTCAAAATCGGATCATCACAACTGGATAAAGATGGTAGATATGGAGGATTAAAGATCACGACATCAAACGTTCTCCCCCTTACTGGCTGAAAAAGATCTCCAACCAAGAATTCAATTGAGAGACCATGTTTCTCCGCGTTTATTCTGGCGCAATTTATTGCCTCCTCCGAAATGTCCGTTGCTGTGACTTTTCCACCCATCAACGCCGAAATTACAGCAATCATTCCACAACCTGTGCCGATCTCGAGCACTCTCTGTCCAGGAAGTATTTGCAGGTTTGACGCAAGCAGGTAAGTATCATCCGAAGGTTCGTAAACTGAAGGTAAAACTAGAAATTCCAGATTTCCGTAATAAACTTTTATCATGCCGACTACAACCTCGGGACTTGAAGTGGTAAAATCTTGTGTCTGTTTCTCCTGATTCTATCCAGAATTCTGTTAACCGTGTCTAGATCCACGCCGACAGCAGAAGAGATCTCTTCCGCGGAAAATCCGAGTTCTTCCCCGACAAGAATTCTGTCCAGTTTGTCGTAAGGAAGACCAATCTCCTCCTCATCCGTTTGTCCCTTCCAGAGACCAGCTGTCGGCGTTTTCTTCAAAATGCTCTCCGGTACTCCCAGATGTCTACCCATCTCTCTTACTTGCGTTTTGTAGAGACATCCAATAGGCGTAATGTCGGAAGCTCCGTCCCCAAATTTTGTGAAATATCCGATTCTCAACTCCGTCTTGTTGCTTGCGCCAACCACGAGACAATTGAGAAGGTTGGCATAGTAGTAAAGAATTGTCATCCTGATTCTTGGCTTCAGATTTGCCTCCGCAAGAACGTTTTTCTCATCAAAGCCAATTATCGCCATCTTGAAAGCCTTCAGAATCTCGGAAATTTCAACCTCTCGGACTTCAATCTTCAAAATATCCGCGACCTTTTGAACATCCTTCCAATCGGCGGATTGAGTGATTCCTTTTTCAGGAATGAAAACTCCCAAAACCTTCTGATTACCCACAGCTTCGACCGAGAGGAACGCGCAAACAGACGAATCCAAGCCCCCACTCAGACCTATGACTAGTCCATCCGCCTTCGAACTCTCGAATTTTCGCTTTATGAACTCGACGATTTTTTCTCTAGCCTTTTTCACATCTATTTTCAGAGCATTTTCGATTTTCCTCTCAACCGAAGACATTCAGAACCTCCTAGGATATGACCCAAGAATTTTCAGCATCGCTGTCTTTTTTCTCAAGCCTTCTAGCGCTTCCTTGACGATTTCATCATCTTCGTGGCCTTCGAAATCTACGAAAAAGAGATAATCTCCGAGGACTTTCTTAGACGGCCTCGACTCTATCTTCGTGAGGTTTATCTGCCTGTGTGCGAACTCGCCGAGAATCTCGTAGAGAATGCCCGGCCTATCCCTCTCCGTGTAGAAAACTATAGAAGTCTTGTCTCTACCGGTCCGCTGAACTTTTTCTCTCCCTAGACAGAAGAATCTGGTAAGATTCTCCTCATCCCCGGAAACATTTTCTACCAAAACCTCCAACCCGTATATCTCGGCGAGTTCCTTCGGCCCAAGAGCTGCGACCTCAAGGGAACCAGCACTGCTCACCTGTTCAGCTGCCCTCGCCGTGCTACTTACCTCAATGAGCTCTACCCTGGGTAACTTCGTTCGCAGGAACTCTCTACACTGTGATAGGGCTTGAGGATGCGAAAGAACTTGTTTTATATTGTCGAGTCTGGCTCCTTTGACGGACAAAAGAGAATGAACAACTGGGAGGACTATCTCCGCGGTCACACGAACGTCACACCAGGCGAGAGCGTCGAGAGTCTCGCCCACCGATCCCTCCCGCATGCTTTCAACAGGAACAACACCTGCATCAACGTTTCCCGCCTCCACGGCCTTCACTACCTCCAAGATCGAAGAATAGTAAACAAAGTCTTCCTTTCCGAAATGTCTGCGTGCGGCCAGCTCCGTATACGTTCCCCTCGGTCCAAGCACGGCAATTTTCATCTTTCCTCTCTCCTTTCAAACAACTCGTATAACAGTTTGTATGCTTTTTCCATTTCTTTCCTGCTGAATAACTTCTTGAGCTCCATAAACTCCTTCTCCACGACACCAGCATCTCCAGCTGAAAGAGCCACGTCAAGAGATCTGCAGACTTCGAGCATTCTTTCTCTCACGATGCTCGCATATTTGTTGTGAACCTGTATCTCACCATACAGTTTTGGACTGCGCGTTAGAAAAGCCTTGCTCGCCAGAAGAAGATGAGCGAACATCGGTGTCTTTACATCCTCCACAAGAAAATCTTTCATAGAGTTCAAAGTGAGAACAAAAGAAAGTACTGAAAAATGGGGGAGGCACTGAACGACGGCCATAAGTTTGTCATGCTCGTCCGCTTTCATCTCCACAACGTTCGCGCCCATTTCCGAAATCCTTTCCTTAAACTTTTTGTACATCCGGTCGACCTTTACCGGCACAAAAATGATGTCCTTTCCGCGGAGGTCCGACGCCCCCGGCCCAAAAAGTGGATGAATTGAAGCCATTTCCGCTTCCGTTTTTAGCTCCTTCATTGTGTCAACTATCTCCTCTTTGACTGAGCAGATATCCACCAGCAAACTTCTAGAACCCAAAACCCTGGCGATTTTTTCAATGGTTTCTGGGGCAGCAGATATTGGAACAGCAACAATCACCAGCTCAGACTTACGAGCGATGTCCTCTGCTTCTCCAAACTCGACCCCGAGCTCCTCCGCCACCATTTTCATTCTTTTAGCCTTTATGTCGTGAACCAACACCTCATCACCAGCATCTTTGAAGAGTTTTGCAAACCATTTGCCCATTCCGCCTACTCCGATCACCGCAACCTTCATCGTTTTCCCTCCAGATATTCCTGCACAGCTCTTTTCATATCTTCGACTGGAGCGTCTTTTCCTGTCCATATCTTGAACGCTATGGCAGCCTGATTGATCAACATGCCTAAACCGTTTACAGTTCTAGCTCCGACCTTTTCCGCCTCTTTTAGTAGTCTCGTTTTGAGTGGCTTGTAGACGATGTCATACACAACTAAATTCTTGTGCATAAGATCTGAAGTTACCAGCGTTTCGTCGACATTCGGCATCATCCCAACAGAAGTCGTGTTTACAAGTATGTCTGCCCGGGAAATTTCTTCTCTAAGCTTTTCCCGATCAAGGGAAATGACTCCCACAGATTTCCCGAGTTTTTTACTTATGATCTCGGCCAGAGCTTCAGCCTTTGAAAGCGTCCTGTTCGCAATAGTAAGCTCACAACCCGCCTTCGCCAGCGAGAAAGCCACGGCTCTGGCGGCGCCTCCAGCTCCGAGAAGCAAGACCCTTTTTCCATTAACTGATCCGATTTCCTTTTCAAGAGCCATGAGCGCTCCACGCCCATCGGTGTTGTATCCGATCAGCTTACCATCCTCATTAACAACTGTGTTCACGGCTTCGACCTCCTTAGCGGATTCGTTAAGAGAATCGAGCAACTCGATTATTGCCACTTTATGTGGTATGGTAACATTGAAACCGCGGATCCCCGCCCGTCTAATCGTGAAAACAAATTCTGAGAGGATTGAAGGAGGAACACGTACAGCTGCATAAATCGCGTTCATTCCTAATCTTCGGAATGCCGTATTAAAGATTAGAGGAGAAAGAGTACCTTCTACGGGATCCCCTATCAGCATGAAGAGTTCCGGTTGCCTTTTTCTCAATCTTTGACCTCCCACTCTGGGATTTCCTTCAAAAATGAGATTACCGTTTCGAGATCCGGCTGACCGGGAGCCGCCGAAGGTCCTGCCGCCGCATAGATCACGGGGTTGTTTATTACTAAACTGAGATACCGGGTGATCAACCCCTCTTTACCCATTCCAAAAGTTATTACAGGTTTTGATAAATTTTTGATCGTCTCAACAGCAAAGTTCATCAGATTCTCCACATCTTTCCAAGATCTGCACATTGTCACGATCTTTACAACGTCTGCTCCAGCCTGCTCCATCTTCGTAGCAATCTTCAGAAGACTTTCTGGCTTAGGGGTTCCGCGAAAATCGTGGTGGGAGATTATTATACCAGTCCCCCGCGATTTAGCACTTTCAACAACCTTTTGAACGAGTTTCCGAGAAGTAGAAAATTCGATATCTACGCATGCACCAATTCTTTCAATTCCCTGTAGAAGCCATGCAACTCTTTCTTGCTCGTCGCCGCCAAATCTCCCACCCTCCTTTTTGCTCCTGTTTGTTAGAATGACTGGAGCGTTGATTTTCCCAAGTTCATCCCAGTCGGGTGCAAGTTTGAACGCGTCAAGCCTGATCTCAACCAAGTTTGCTCCTCTCGCTATGGCAGAATCCGCAAGCGATTTAGCCTCCACTGAACTCTGCGCAACGACTGAAGCACAAACCGCTGGAGTTTTTATCTTCCATTTCCCTAAGGTGATCTCACCCATACATAATCACTTCTCGACAACTGTTTCCTCTACCTTCATCCCAAAATGCCTTCCCCCCTCTTCCACGTAGACGAGCACCTCATCGCCTGGCTTCAGTCTGGTCACTGGTAGCGGCTCTCCTCCAGCTCCCACCAAATTTATCGTTTCAGCAAGCTGAAGTAGGACCTTATAAACTTTTCCGCCTGCCTCCGCCTCAACAAGTACGAGCGGGCGCCTCTCGATTTTGACTCTTCCTACAACAGCTGGACGGAAGTTTCCAGAATGGTCAACTATCAAAACTTCATCACCGGCCTTCAATTCAGTCATGTACTTCGTTTTTCCACCTGGAATCATTAAATAAGAATGGACTGCTCCGGCGTTCACTCTGAAGGGTCTCTGCTCGACGAACTCGCTCGGCAACGTCTCGGAGTGGACTAGGAAGAGACCATTCGACTGACTTCCAACGAGCATGCCCTCTCCCTTGCTCATGAACGATGTTGTGTCAATGCACGCCCTGTCACCGAGACCAGCCGGTTGTACTCTGAAAACCTTTGCTCTGCTGAGAGCCAGCTTTCCCTTGGTCAAAGCATCCAATGCCCTACATGTCTTTTCTATTTCCTCTGGACCCAAGTCAAGCGGGTCTAAAACTACACCGTCGACACCGATTTCTAAAATCTGCGCAGCAATCGTTGCTTTCTCTGCAGACTTCACTTCAGCAAGCAACTTCGCTCCAGTCTTTTGCAAAGCAGCTATTATATTCTCAAGCGGGATTATCTCCCAAGACTTCGCCGTGACGAGAATAAAATCGGCAAGACCTGCAAGCCTAATCGCGACTTGTTCGGATTTTTTATCAAAAACTTCGACCAACACGGCAGTTCTGCGCCCTGCAGATTTCAAATTGCTCAGCTCTTTCTCTGTGGTCTCCAAATCCTTAAACTTTACGAGGACTACTCCTACGCCCGGACGATCTTCTTGTGAGACGATAAGAGCCGAACCAAAACAAAGAGCCGATGAGACCTCGCTTCCTTTGACAATTATAGCATCAGCACCGCACTCTACTGCTTTCTTCACAAATTCTGCCTTTTCTTCCCATGGCAAATCCCAGTCTGCCTTCACCCAGAGTAGTTTCCGCAAGTTCAGTTCACCTTTAGAGCTCTTTGAGAGCCTCTTCGACCGTTGCTCCCTCGTGAACTATTTTCGCCAGTGCTCTTGTCATAGCTGTAGGATCTCTGTGTTGGAAGATGTTTCTCCCGATAGAGATTCCGATAGCTCCGGCTTCCATCGCTTCGTATGCCATTTGAAGCACCTCTTTGTCTGAGCCCATCTTCGGACCTCCTGCTATTACGATTGGAACCGGGCAACCGCGCACAACTTTTCGGAAGGACTCAACGCTTCCCGTGTAAACCGTCTTAACTATGTCGGCTCCGAGTTCTGCCCCAACTCTCGCAGCGTGAGCGACGAGCTCCGGATCATGCTGATTCTGAACCTTTGGACCGCGAGCGTACATCATTGCAAAAAGAGGCATTCCCCACTCGGAACATTTCTCTGCGACCATTCCGAGCATCTGCAACTGTTCCGGTTCGTTCGGTGCGCCAACATTCACGTGAACGGAAACACCGTCCGCTCCGAGTTTTATCGCTTCCTCGACACTTGCCACTTGAACCTTCCAGTTCGGATCCGGACCAAGCGATGTACCTCCGGATAGGTGAATTATCAACCCGATGTCTTTTCCCCTACCTCGATGCCCGGCTCTGACTATTCCCTTGTGAAGAACAACCGCGTTTGCCCCACCATCCGCAACCTTATCGATTATCGTCGTCATCTCCTCCAAACCGGTTATGGGGCCCATTGAAAGTCCATGGTCCATCGGAACTATCACTGTTTTCCTTGTTTTCCTGTCGATTATTCTCTCGAGCCGTATTCTCTTCCCGATTTCCGTCAGAGTCTCACCTCCTAAATTTCCGTATCGAAACGTATATAAGCGTAATAATCCGGGCAACTATTCGAGCAACAGTCTAATTAGAGTAAAAATGCTTAATTGAAATTGACGAAAATGAGCAGACTCATTGTCTATCCCTCGCATATCTTTGGAACTATTACGGCGCCGCCCTCAAAGTCATACACGCACAGGGCGTTCATTCTTGCAATGCTTGCGAAGGGAAAAAGCAAGATAGAAAATCCGCTCATAAGCTTGGATACACTCGCCACGATTGAGGGTATAAAAACTCTCGGGGCAAAAGTCGAAAGAACAAACGATGTCTGGATAGTTGAAGGAACTGGTGGTAAAATTTCTCCGAAGAAAGATGTAATCGATGCACGGAATTCTGGAACGACCATGCGTCTACTCAGTGCAGTGGCTGCTCTTTCGCCAAAACGTTTGAAGATCACCGGCGATGAATCGCTTCTAAGAAGGCCGATGGGTCCACTCATAGAGGCGCTGAGAACTCTTGGAGCCGATGCTAGATGCGAGGGAGAAAAAGGAAGACCTCCCGTCATCGTCGGTGGCGGTCTACGTGCGGGCAGCGTCGGTCTGCCGGGGAACGTCAGTTCTCAATTTATCTCGGCGCTTCTTATCGCGGCCACACAGCTTCAGGGAGAAACAGAGATCGAAATAGAAGGAGAACTCGTTTCTAGGCCTTATGTAGAGATAACACTGGAGCTCTTGAAGCTTGCCGGATCTGACGTAAAACATTCGCCTGATTTCCGAAAGTTTAGGATAAGGGGCGGACCGCTTAAACCGCTGAACATAAAAATACCCGGAGATTTCTCCTCATCCTCATTTCCGCTTGTGGCAGGGGCAATAACGCGATCTAAAGTGAGAATTGAAAATTTGGACTTCGAAGGACCGCAAGGCGACAAGAGAATCGTCGACTTTTTGCGAGACTTCGGAGCAGAATTGCGTGTAGGAAGAAACTACGTCGAGATTTTTGGAGAATCTCTGGAAGGAACCGAACTCGACTGCAAAGATAATCCGGATCTAGTGCCACCGCTAGCTGTCGCCGGAAGCGTAGCTGAGGGGAAAACCGAGATAGTGAATGTTCCACATCTTAGGGCGAAGGAGAGCGACAGGTTGCACGTTTTGGCCATCGGGCTGGAGAAATTTGGGGTAAAAATTAAGGAATTGCCGGACGGTCTGAGGATCTGGGGAGTTGAAAAACTCAGGGGCACACACGTGAGTTCCTTCATGGATCACAGAATGGCGATGGCATTTGCGGTGGCCGGGCTGGTGGCTGAAGGAGAAACAGTGGTCGAGGGTGCAGAAAGCATACCAGTGTCTTATCCAAACTTCGTTGAAGATATGAAGAAACTTGGGGCAAAAATGGAGCTCGTGTAGATTCTTGGCGCATTCCGAACCAATATGTCAAACTTTTAAAGGGAATTTCTACAAAAAGAAGGAGGTGAGAAATGGAAAATCGTTTGACTTATATTTTTATCATCTTCACTATCTTTTTTGTACAGCAGGTAGTCTGCGAAGAAAAATCAAGCGGAACGATTGAGGCAAGCTTTAGTTTTATGGAAAATCTCCCGATAAATCTCTCAAAACTTGTATCTTTTCGTCTCCCATCGAATGGAATAGAGATTCTTGTGAAAGATGTTGAAACCGATGAGCCGATCGAAAACGCTGGCATTGTGGGGACCATCGCCTCGCATAATAAGACCTTTTTAGAATTGCACACGAGGCAAAATGGAAAAGCATTTATCAAAATTTCTGGAAGAGAAAATCACGCCCTAGATATCGTTGTAAGTGCCCTCGGTTATGCTCAAACTTCTTGGAAAGGGCAGGTCTCGCCTGAAAACAGAAGACTCGTTGTTTACATGTTCTACGATCCGTTCAAAGCATGGATGAGGAACAATTCATTGAGCTTTTCAAGAAATTACAACTCTCAGGAAAACAGGCTCGGCTGGTATTTTGATTATCGCTGGGAGTATGTAAAAGACGTAGAGGCGTGGCAGGCACCTTCATATGAAAACAAATCTGGATGGAAACTCGAAAGCTATTGGGCAGCTGATGTCTATCACTGGGAAATCGTTGGATATCAGGATGCCCAGCAATATACTTGGGTGAAAACTGCGAGTGGCGTCGAGTATGATGCATCTTTCGGCGAATATTACGGGTACAACGTGGGAAACGAGTTTTACCCCCCTGAGTCTGATGGATCGTACAAGTATAAAATAACGAGTAAAAGAATCGATACGATCGGTTATGATACTAGACAAATCTCTCCAATCCTTCCAAGTAGATATGAGTACTTTTATCCTCCTTGGACCGGTGGAAATGATAAAAATCTGAGCAAGGTTCCGGTAAAAATAACGGTTAGAGCGGATATCAACAAAGAGGGAGACCCAGAAGACTGTTTCTCTCTTAAGCTCAATTTGTATATGAAAGCAGTAGAGAACGGGAACGAACCGACGACATTTGAAGGGCAACAAACCTTTACAATTTCCGTCGACGACATCATTACAAACGGATTCTCTAACAGATGGAGAATAAGCAATGTGACAATAGGAAGTTCATCTGTTCTCGGGCAATCGAGTTCCGCCACCGTAAATGATTATGGAAACTGGTGGCACTATTCTTATCCATCCGGCCCGGTTTATTATTTTGAGATCTTTGGAGAAAACTATCAAACATCAAATGATGCGCCAAGAGTACGAGCATATTACAAAAACATGACAGTTGAGCTAAAGAAGATAAAATATGTCTTCGTTGTCGATCGATACGACTGGATGCTCACAAACACACGAGTTCCAGTTTATGGTTGGGTTTATAAGGGTGAGCTGGAATTTTCAAATCCCCCGGAAAACACAAGCGAATATCGTTATTACAATGTCCGGATAAAGTATCATGTTTATCGCAAATACGTAGATGCATACGAAAACATCTTCGAGACATATTACTATCTTCCATATCCGATAAAGCACGAGAACCTTTACGTTGCCCGGTTGAACGGATACACTGATAACCTCCTGCTCGGAACAAGTTTGCTCTCTGGAGAGAATGTTACCCTCTGGGTTGACAATGTGTACACAGTTCCGATAACAATAGATCTCTATGATGCAGATGTTTGGGCATATACTATAGTTGGAAAAAGGATTGCCGTTAACGAGTGGATTCCAAACGGAGAAAGTGTTTTCATAAACGGAGAGGATGCATATGGGAATGGAGTTGGAGCTGGAGACCTCTTTGTCGATGAAGATGGTCTCCGTTTGTTTGGTGTAAGAGAAGTAAGTATTCTCCGCTCTGGTTATATCGGTATAGACAGCATATATTGGTGTGTCAATCCTCCAATAAATGCCGTCAAGGTAAAATATGATTTGGAAAACTCTAAACTTGTTGCCACGATTTCCATAGACCCACAAGGGCTTCCACAAAAGGTAACTGTTCTAGACAATGTTGCAAACATTCCGTTTTCCGATATCCGTTTTCTTATAGGCAGAGAATTCAGATTTTCGATAAATCTGCATGAAAATATTTATGCAAATGGCATGTCGCGTGACAACATATGTGTTCTCCACTGGGAGTATGATCCTAGTTACTTGACAATCTGGGGTCCAGAAACCTTAGTACGACTCCGATATTATGAGATTATCGAGAGAAGAGACTACCCAAGAGAACCATACATGCATCCAGATGATTATGGAAGATATGCCGTTTATTATCCAGACCCTGAAAATCCGCCATCTATTCTATTTTTGGCAGACACATACGCCTGGGCATATAAACCGACACCAGTTTACAAATATGACTGGGTTTATGCCGGGAGGTGGACTGGGCTTTCTTTCAGACCAGAAAACTCAAAGAGATTCAGGTTCGAGAACATAACGTCTCACAGAAAAACAGAAAATGCGTATGTCTTTAGGCTTGCGTTCTATCCGAATGGAAGAAGCACTCTGAGGTTTTCAGTCATGGATAGCTGGTTTAGAAGATCCGAGAACATGCCGTTCGAAATAAGAACAAACGATCCGAGTCTTCCAGACAATCGGAATTATCTGCTTTATTATGCGTCACGTCCGCTCGGTTCCAACATCCAAGAAAACGGTTCTCCGCTCCAATCAGACAATATTCTGCTGAAACAAAAAAGATATCCTGTAAGTATAACTTATGATGCCATCAAACATCAAAACTACATACGATACTTGATATTTTGTTTTCCAAGTTATGAGCCTACTGGAGATCCTTGGTACGAGCTTATCTACATCAGTAACGGTTATGAAATACAAACAGAAGTTGGAATTCCTAAAGGATACATTTTCAAAGCGTGTGCAAACATCGACCCAAGTTACCGTCTTGCTATAAATTGGAATAAAATCGGAGAAAACAATACGCACGACACATATATTTTGAGACTTATCCAGCCAGCTGGCATTAAACCATCCAAAACAAAGTCTTTTGAATACAAAATCGATATAGAAGCCACAAACGGTAGCCAAACAATAGTAGCTTGCTTCTATGTGGATGTCGGTTCGAATATCCGAGTTGTTGCCGAAGTGAAAGATGTTACAAAGACTATTCCGCTTCCAATAACTGTCATATTACCAGTTCTATAGAATTTCGTATCCACTAACCCGATAACCCTTGGATTTTATCCATCTTCCGGGAATAATTGTTGCTGTTAAAAGTGTATTCATGTAAACTCCTTCATTACCGAAATCTCCAAGATTCAGATGAAACACTTGCCCCATCGGTTTCTTTGGTTCGTAATCGAAATAGAAATACGCCTTGTCACTCCAGTAGCGTTGCCCTAATAAATTTATATTTTCTCCGAGTTCTATTCCTGTAAACTCTCTGTTTTCAGCTATTCTTCTCGGAATCCTTATCCAAACATTGATGTTATACTGTATATTTTCCCAGTACTCCTTCTGCGTGATTTTTGCAACGGTTCTTCTTCCGGTTGGTGTATCCATCTCAACAAGACTGAACTCTGGCATATGTGGAAGCAACCATTCAGGTAGAGAACCTATCACAACAGGATCACACCTTGCTTCGCCGTAAACTATTTCATTATCATCTAAATCCCACCACCAAGTGTACTCGTTTGATGGGGTATAATAACTAAACGTGTAACTCCTTATTCTTAAGAACTCTGCATTATCCGGCCACCAGAGATATGCTACGAAATTCTCATATCTATATCCGGGACCGGGATAACCCCAGTCCGCAATCCAAACTATCTCCATAAATTCGGAATTCTCATTTTCCTGATTTAAATAGACATTAGAAACTGTACGGGATTCTCGAAAACCGTAAAACAAGAAAACTACCGACGGAAATATAAACAGAAAAGCTATTCCCAAACCAAAAAGCACATCAATAACTTTAGACTTCATGTTTATCCTTCATCCTCGCCAGAGAAAATATTTAAATATCTGCGCTATTATCGGAAATAGAAAACAAAGGAGGCGAATGAAATGGCTGAGAAGTCTGCAGAAAATGTGGTTTACATCGGAACGAAACCAGTGATGAACTACGTACTAGCGGCCATCACCCAGTTCAACGAGGGCGCGAATTCCGTTGTCCTCAAGGCACGAGGCAAGGCCATTAGCAGAGCCGTCGACGTTGCAGAGATCCTCAGGAATCGCTTCATGCAAAATCTGACAGTGCAAAACATCGCAATCGGAACTGAGCAGGTTCAGGGAGAGAGTGGCACGGCCAACGTCTCAACAATTGAAATTACTTTGAGCAAGGCATAAGGCCCGTGCCCTCCTTTTTTATTTTTTTAAACCATTGTTTTTAGAGAACCATGGACGAATTAGGGGACCTCCGCAGAACTCACTTGGCTGGGGAGATAACTGAGAAGAATGAAGGTCAAGAAGTCATCCTCATGGGTTTTGTCGAGAACATAAGAGACCTCGGCGGAATAAAGTTCTTCATACTGCGTGACATCAGCGGAACTATCCAAATCACCATTCCCAAACAAAAAGCATCACAGGAAATTTTACAAAAGATTTCCATCTTAACCCCAGAATCCTGCGTAGCCGTAAGAGGGGCTGTGGTCAGAGTCCCTCAGGCCCCCAGAGGAATTGAAGTAATCCCCTCCGAAATCAGAATTCTAAATCTAGCTCAAACACCTCTTCCACTCGATATAACTGGGAGAGTTAAAGCCAACCTCGACACGAGATTAGATGCCCGCGCATTAGACCTTAGGCGCCGAGAAGTTCTTGCGATCTTCAAAATCAGACATACGGCTGTTCAGGCCATCAGAGAGTGTCTCACATCTCTCGGATTCGTTGAGGTTCATACACCGAAGATAGTCGCTACTGCCACGGAAAGTGGAGCAGCTCTTTTTCCTCTAACTTATTTCGACCGAGAAGCCTTTCTGAGCCAAAGCCCGCAGCTATATAAGGAGGTGTTGACGGGGGCTTTTGAGAGAGTCTTCGAAATCGGACCAATCTTCAGGGCTGAAGAGCATGACACACCGAGGCACCTGAACGAGGCAACATCGGTGGATATAGAGATGGCCTATGCCAGAGCCGAAGATGTGATGAAAATCCTAGAGGAAGTTATCATTTCTGTTTTCTCGAGAGTAAACGAAAAATGCAGGCAGGAGCTTGATATTTTGAACAAAACTCTGGAAGTTCCGGAAAAACCCTTCCCGCGCCTAACTTATTCGGAAGTTTTGCAAAAACTCGACGAAGCCGGTCTACACATTCCTTGGGGAGAAGACATACCAACTCCAGCTGAGAAGAAGCTCGGCGAGATGTTTCCTGGACCATACTTCATAATCGACTGGCCGTTAAAGATAAAGCCATTCTACACCATGCCTAAATCTGAAAACCGCGAGCTCGCAGAAGCTTTTGATCTCATGTATGGTAGTCTAGAGTTGGCTTCCGGTGGAACCAGAATACACCAATACGATTTGTTGGTCGAGCGTCTGAAAGCTCACGGTCTAAACCCGGAAAATTTCTCATATCATCTTCTACCATTTAAATATGGGATGCCACCACACGCGGGGTGGGGTCTGGGTTTAGAAAGACTGACGATGGTTCTCACCGGAGCGGAAAACATCAGAGAATGTGCACTGTTCCCAAGAGACAAGAAAAGGCTCACTCCTTAGAAAAATCTTTCCAAACCAAATTTCCTTGGAAGTTCTACAATTGCTATTTCTTTCCTTGCCGGAAGAGAAGCGTTCATTATAAAAGTTCTGCCGATCTCCGCTTCTAGCCTCGCCGATCTATGGGCGTGTCCGTGGAACCAGACATCCGGCTGTCTCCTTTTTATCACATCTTCCATCCTTTTACAACCCATCTCAGGCCATGCGTATTTCTCCTCACCCTCAAGAGTAAGATAGGTCGGAGCATAATGGGATATGACAATTTTGAGATCGGCTTTCAGATTTTCCAAAAGATTATCTAAGATTTCAACACGTTTTCGATATACTTCGAAGAGCTCCGGCCTATTTTTTCGCTGCCAAGAAGTCGGTCTGTCAAGCGAACCTCTGGAACCAACAATCCCCACAATTTTTCCGTGAATTTCTAACTTTGCGGCCTGATCGTCCAACCACGTAATCTCTTCAAAACTCCTCAGGGCTTCCTCTTTTTCCTCATATTCTTCGTTTCCAAAACACGCAAAAATTTTTCCGGAATATACTTTTTTGATTTCTTCGATTACTCGCGGCATCTGTGTGAAATCTCCTTTAAGAACAACATCGCCCACCAAGAGAAGAACATCGAGATCACCTATTTTTGCCAAACTTTTTGTGAAATCATCGAGATACTTAGGAGCGTGGACATCGGCAACGGCCCCGATTCTTATGATCGGTTTTTCCATAGACTCCACTAAAACAGACCGCGAAGCTTGAGCAACAGTTTTGGATCCGCCCGCATCACCGCTCTTATTAGATCTGTGAGACTTATTCTGTCAAACTCTATCTTGCTGACCGCCGCTGCAAGTTTGTCGAGCTCTTCATCTGAAAGGGAGAGGAAAATCTCCTTTGCCTTAAGATATTTTTGCAGACGTTCACCAAATGAAGCTTTCCACCTTTTATCGTATTCCATCAATCTCTTTTCGGAGATCTCTCCCTCTTTTACAGCTTTAGCCGCTACTTCGCCGGCGATCGATCCAGCTCTCATTGCCGAGTCTATTCCACCTCCCGTCAGAGGATTCACCTGTCTAGCCGCATCTCCGACAACCATAACGTTCGATTTCACGGTTTGTTTGAGAGGCCCACACACCGGGACTCCACCAGCATTTATCTCGATAATCTTCCCTCTCACCAAGTTTGGCATTCTTCTCACAAAATCTTGAAGATATTCGAGAGGTGTCTTCTCCGCTCTGCTCGCGAGAATGCCTATCCCAACGTTTGCGTAATCTTCACCCTTTGGGAAGACCCAAGCGTAGCCTCCAGGAGCGATCTTGCTCCCGAGGTAGAATTCGAGAACCCTTGTGGATTCCAGCTTTACACCCTTCATCTGAAATTGGGCACAGGTGTCGATGTCTGCGGCTGTTATCACACTTTTTATCCCGGCCCATCTTGCAACTCTAGAACCCACACCATCCGCAGCTATCAGAACCTTGCACCTTACTTCTATGCTTCCGCCAAGACCTGAACCCCTGACTCCAACGATTTTCCCATCCTCGATGATTGGCTGATTAACATACGTTCCGACGATCAGCTCAGCTCCGGCTTCCACAGCACGTAGCGCAAGGAACTTGTCGAAAATCTTGCGGTTGAGTATGTAACCGACTTTGCCACCAGCCTTCTCGGAAATCTTGACCTCGATTCCTCCTGGAGAGACTATCTTCACGGCATTCGTCTTGTTCACAGCCCAACTTTCATCCGGTTTGATTTTCAGTTCATTTAACACGTCCTCCGCCAGAGCCTCGCCACACTGAACCGGGACTCCTATTTCTCTTCGTCTATCGATCATGAGAACGCTTGCACCAGCTTTGGCCGCAGCATATGCTGCGGTCGAGCCAGCCGGCCCTGCCCCGACTATGGCGATATCACACTCTCTTTTTTCCAACCGTGATCGCCCCCACTGGACAAACTTTGGCACAAAGACCACAATCATTGCACCTGTCGCTCGCCATAACCTGCCCATCTGTGGCTTCTATCGCATCAAGCGGACAAACACTCACACATGCCCCACATCTCATGCAGAGATTTCCATTCACGCGCATTCTATCCTCCAGCATATATGCCCGTCAGCTATTTTTAAGTCATCGCTTGTTATGTCCATCAAAAAGATTAAATGCTCTCTTTCCCGATGCTCGTGAGAGGTCATGATAGTCTGGCTAGTTTATCTTGTTGGAATGATTTTATCATGCGCAATGGCGTGGGCCCTAGGAGCAAACGATGCCTCTAATCCGACCGAATGCGCTGTTGGTGCAGGCGTCATTTCCTTACGCAAAGCGATCACTCTTTTCGCGATTTTCGCCGCATTGGGCGGAATTTTGATAGGCCCATTCGTGATAAAAACGTTTGACAGGGGACTCGTCGATAGAAAAACTGGTTTCGAAACCGGCTTGCTCAATAAAGAGACCTTAATTCTCGGGAGCCTGACCTCAGCGCTTGCTACAATCATCTGGGTTGCCGTCTCTACTTGGCTCGGAATGCCAGTGTCAACAACGCACTCGGCAATCGGAAGCATTCTTGGATTCGGACTCATCGCTTGTCCAAGTCTAATTGGTTGGGGCAAACTGAAACTCGTTGCAGTTAGTATCGTCCTTTCTCCCGTTTTATCCGCTCTTTTAGCCGCTTTCTTCTTTTACATCATGAGGCATATCTTTTTGCGAGGTTCAAACAAAAAGATTTTGCTCACAACGGCTGCAATAGTCTTCTTTATATTCCTCACGACATCCATTTCAATTTTCCAGATTTTTTGGAAGGGTAAAATCTCGGAAATTGTCTTTGTCTCAACCATTGCCTCTGTTCTGGGATCATTAATCACCGTTGGATTGATGAAAAGAAAAAAATCAGGGAAAGATTGGAGAGAAGGTTCGCTCGCATTCTTGCTTATTCTTTCGCTATCTTTTTCGGCTTTCGCGTTTGGCGCAAATGATTTAGCAAATGCAACTGGAGTTTTTGTAACTCCTACAGAGATTCTAACCGGAAAACCAACTTTAACAACCATGCTAATTCTCGCAATACTTGGAAGCATCTTCATCGCTTTGGGCGGATTCACTTGGGGACCCAAGGTGATCGCAACGGCGGCCTACAGAATCACAAAACTGGATCCTTTGATGGGATTCTCCGCCGAACTCTCAAATGCCCTGTGCGTTTTCCTCTTCACCACCGTTCCCGCATGGTTGACGGGCTTCGGTATACCTATTTCCACCACCCATAGCAGCATCGGTAGCATCATAGGTGTCGGTCTGGCTGCAGGTGGTTTTGGTAGCATCCATAGGGGGACCACAGGAAAAATCCTTGCCTTCTGGGCACTAACGATTCCTTGCGCAGCGTTTATAAGTATGGGAATTTTCAGATTACTTAGCTGGGTGATCATTTGAGAAGCGGTCCAATTGCTTGGTTGGGAAGAGGAAGGGAAAAGGAAATCCTAAGACTTTGTGAAACCCACATGCAGAAAATCTGTTCGGTTGTTATCTCGCTAAACGAAACGATGGAAAACTTTCAGAAGGGGAATCTGCAAGGAAGCAGAAGCTCCTATCGGACTTCCTTTGAGAAGGAAAAAGAAGCCGATGAGATAAAGCGTAAAATACTCGTTGAACTTTACGGTAAGGTAATACATCCGCTCGATCAAGAGCATCTTGTTAGGCTCATTTTGACCGCAGATGACATAGCTGCAAATGCAAAAGCTGCAGCGATGAAAATCGGAACGCTAGCAGATCCGAAGAAAATACCTCCAAACCTCAGAAAACTCATGCTCAATGTTTCAGAGAATCTTGTCGGAATGGTTATGAAAACTTATGATGCGTTAAAGTTACTTAGAAAAGATAGAGAGTCTGCAATCGCTGTTACAAACGAGATAGAAAAGACCGAGGAATTGATCGACGACTTCAGAATCAAGAAAATCTTGCCAGAACTGCTTGAATGGTCCAGAAAATGTCAAGATATTGGACAGTATCTGCTCGTTAAGGAAATAATCGATAACATGGAAAATGTAGCCGACAGATGTGAGGATGTTGCAGATATAATCAGATTTATTGCTTTATCCCTCTGAATTTAGCCGATGTAGAATAACTCTTCACTTTCCCTTCTCTTCTCTTCCCTTCTCTCCATCTCACTCTTTAACTTGCGCATCATCTCCTCTATTTCCTTCGCGCGTATCTCCAAATTTTCAAAACTAACCGAAAGCCCCAGTATTTGTAAAAGCACGGTTAAAACTGCCTTAGCTGCACGTGCATCTGCAATCATTCCCATTGTTTCTCCCAAGAGACAGAGACCTTTTATCCCGCGCAGTTTTCCGAGACCAATGAGCAGCCCTGCCGCACCAATGATCGGTCCGGCCAATCTGTCTGATATCGCTCCGAATTTCTCTGCTTTTTTGACAAGACTTGCGTCTCCTAGAGCAATAACTCTTGGGGTGTTTATCACATACTCGCCAGTCGCGAGTCCACCTAACGTAAACATCTGTTTAACCCCTCTCTGCTCCAAGAAATCCAAGACCTTCTCGACAACCCGATAGTGTCCCTCTGACCCGAACGGCTGAACATCTCCCACCCAGAATATGTAATCTCTTCCGCCAGCTTGCGCATGATAGAGCTCGTTCCTCAGTAGTCTCATCGTCCCGTCCGGTTCTATCACAACATGATGAGGAAAAGAGGAGGAATATATTTCTGCAAACTTCTCTGCCTTCAGCTGCGTGATGAGATGTTCCACGGCTATCTTTCCGACGTGCCCCATGCCGGGCAATCCCTCTACCAAAATTGGATTCCTAAACTTTTTAGTTGCCAGCAGATGAATCACTGTTTCGCGCATTCATACCCCTTCTTTAACATTCTTCTGTATTTCCCGTACGGATCGAGCGGAGAAAAACGTGGAGGATGGGGAGTCGATGTCTCTCCTCCACATGCAGGACATCTCTCTCTCAAAGTGTATCTGCCACAAGATTTGCACCGTTTGATTTTCACATTTATCCCCTTATAAACTCCCCATTCCCTCCCGCCCTTTTTATAGCCTCTATCGCAACGTCTGCCGCCTGTTTCATCACAGCCTCGGCCGTTTTGTAAGATGGTGCAGTCACGTTTATCCTATAGCGCGGTGGACTTTCCACATATATCTCTATTTTTGCATCAGCAGTTGCAGAAGCTTTGGCAGCGAGCAAGGCGGCTCTTATTGCTTCCACACCATTTGGCCGGTGAGAAGAAAGAACAAGCGTTCCAGAAATCTTGTAAAGGGGTGTTTCTATGTTTTCTTTGGCAATTTTCGCAAGTATCTTTATCCATTTTTTATTCTCAATCACGCCGTCCAACGCATGCTCATCTTTTGCCAAGGCCTCGAATGCACCATATAGATCGCCAAATTTTTCCTGAAGCTTAAACCCAATTTCCTCATATGCCTCATCCAAAGTTTTCTTCATCTTTTTTGCTGCAATTTCAAGGAGTTTTTCTGCTCTTTGCTCAAGCTTAATGCGCTCAATTTTCCATCTTTTTTCGCTTTCCTTTACCCTACGTAAGGATAGATCTATCGCTCCACGAACCGGGTCTACAGAAAGAACCCGGCATACGATTTTTTGTCCTTCTCTAACATGATCGCGGATGTTCTTTATCCAACCTGAAGCCACCTCCGAGATGTGAATCATTCCTTCCTTCCCGCCATACTCATCCAAGGTTACATAAGCCGCTTGAGGAAAGACTTTCGTAACCGTACAGAGAACCAACTCATCTAGAGAGGGCCACTCGGATCTCTTTCTCGGCATCAACTCATCTCTCCGAGGATAACCCCCTTTATTTCGGCTTTTCCTCCTTTAGGAACAGCAAGAGTCTTCTCACATATTCGACATTTCACGATAGTGCTTGCGTGACTAAAAACCAATTGCTCGTTGCCGCATCCGGTACATCTGACGCGAAGAAAAGTTGCTTTCTTTTTCATCTCACTCACCTATTTGGACTTTCTTCGCTCTGAAGCCGGTGCGGGGATGAGCCTTGCCACACTCAGAACACCTAAGAAGCCAAGCAAATTTCTTTGTTGTCTTGAAAAATTTTTTCTGTTCAGATCTCGGCTGGCTACCGTAACCCTTGCTTATTCTTTCGAATTGCCTCTGTCCCCAACTGAGAGACCTCGCCTTATGTTTCTTTGCCTGCGAAACCGTGTGCTCGGTATGTTTTTTACAGTGGGGACAATACGTCCGGATTTTTTTTGGAAGCTTCATCGTCTCTGTCAAAATACTCGTTATCTACATAAAAGCCTGTTTTTCAAGATTTTACGACGGATGTATTTCCTCAGCGAACCTGTGTTTTATCACGAGCTCTGCGTTTTCCGCTGGCAAGTTTGCTATGTCTCCCGCGTCGAATGGTCCATAAATTTTCCCATCTACACCTACTATTTTTTGTGAAATCCCTAGGCGAAAAACAACTAACCTTCTCACACAGGCTCCCGGAATCTTTATCGTTATTTTTTCTTCCGAAACCAGCGATCTTCGTATTTCTGCGAGAAGTCGGTTCACTTCTGAGAATTTTTCGCGTTCGATCTCAACCAAGTTCTGGGGAGCTCTTCCAGTTAGAATCAGAATAATTGCCTTTGTAGTTCTGACCGAAAACAAAAGCTCGGTCAGCCTAATCGCCTCTGAAAGCTGCCGCTCGGCCAATGCCTTTTCTAGCCCCCTCTTCTGCTGTATTTCCATTTTCAATTTTTCCAAAAGTTTACAAACATCCTGCACGAACCCGTCCGCAAGCTTTTCCACATCTTTTGAATTCATCTCGCGTTTGCATATTTCCGCAAGTTCGTCTAATGTCAAATCCTTCAATGTTCCACCTCCATCAGGAACTTCGGTACTGCATCGTCTGGATGAAACTTTTCAATGTTCTTTATGACCATACATTTTCTGCTCACACCTGAATGAAGGCTAGACGGCAGCCTGAGTATACGTTTTGTGTCCACCGTTACTTTGCCGTCAGTGAGCTGAAAATTCATTTTTGCGAGAAACTGGAGAAGTTTCTGAATGGTTCCAACTCCTATTTCTCCTGGTCTGAGAATTTCCTCTATTTGTCCTGCTTTTATTTTCTCAATGATTTTGCTTTTCTCTGCGAGAATTTTACTCAAAACCCTTCTCGATTTTATAGCATCTTTGAGTTCGTCCTCCCGAACTTTTTCCAGCATATACGCGATCCTTTTTCTGAATATCCTTGAATATCCGAAGGATATCGTCAAATCTGAAGGAATCACGCCTCCAACGATATAACTGACCATTTGATCACGTTCACTCGCACCCAAGAGCATTGCTGGCTCATCAGTTGTCCTCATGTGAAAACCTCTCCCAGAGTAAACAAAGTGTATATCCCGGAAGCCGAAATCCGATTTCAGAACATCCGAAAACTCGATTGCCAACTGCTTAGCTTCCATTATACATTTCTCGCAGACCTCTCCTTTAGGACATCCGCAACTTTTTACAGGCAGGTCTTTTGCGTCTATGTCAAAAACCAATTCGGCTTTGATCCACCCCTCTCTTTGTTTCGGATTCTGATAGAGACAGACGCTCGAATACGCCGCATGAGGTGCTTTCGACTTCAGGAAATTTGCCAAGTCCTCGATCGTGAGAAACTGAATATACCTATAGTTTGGGCCTGTTCCATCCAAATCAAATCCAAATTCTCTCATGGAGAGAGTATGAAGAAGGAAATCTGGCAGATCCTCCTTTTTCCATTCCTCAGCGTAAAACCTACGCCTCTCCTCCGGTTTTGCCTCTCTCATTATCACGCACGCCACCTCTGAACTTCTCCCTCTTCTTCAGAAAGTAATACGTGAGCGGATTCTTCACGTTTTTGCACATATCATCCGGTTTACAGAGCAGTGGAGCCGAGGACCTTATCTTGGAACAATTTGGAACCATATACCATTTTGATCTCCCGGAATCCTCGATTTTCGGCTCGGTCGTCATCCCAAAGCCAAGATGATAGAAAATATTTGCTTTCTCCTGCGGTTGATCTTGGAAGAGGGGCGGGTTACAACGATTCGCCGCCTCTACTATGAGCGGGACGATTTCTTGAGTAACTATCGATATGTCTTTCACGAAATCAGATATCTTGTTTGAAGCCTTACCAGACGGCGCAATTCTTGCATATGAAAGAAACGATGTGAGAAGCATGACGACTCCAAAGTTTCTCAAGCCGTGACTCACACCATTCATGACGGCTGAGACACAGGGAGGAAAACAGTCGGGTAAAAGTTTACCCGCCATGCGTCTGGTGTCGACCGCAATAGCTGGCGCCCTTGGCACCATCTTGGATATCCGTTCACCAACTGTGAGCAAGAGGGGATGCGGCTCTCCACCCTCCTGTAATTTTTCAAATACTTCCTGGATGTATCGCTCT
Organism: Candidatus Hadarchaeales archaeon; assembly: GCA_038823825.1. Lineage (NCBI taxonomy): Archaea > Methanobacteriati > Hadarchaeota (SeqCode) > Hadarchaeia (SeqCode) > Hadarchaeales (SeqCode) > Hadarchaeales archaeon (SeqCode). The sequence continues at coordinate 434,985 of JAWBCC010000001.1, forward strand.
GTTTTGACATACATAAGCTCCGAATAGAGGTCCCACAAATCACGAAGAGAAACTATTGCCCAGCCACTGACCATGTGAAGATCTGTAACTTGTAACCTCCCATGAGCAATAAGGGGAGAAAGATCATGCCATCTAACAGCCAAAGACGGCATATACTGGGGAAGAAGATGATCATCCACCTCCTTCAGCCCATCCTTCTTTAAGCGCAAATCTCGTATCTTCCTAAGGTCGTTTTCATCAAAATTCATGCCAAGAGCTTTGGAGAGTTCTTGAAGTGTCAGATTTTTTATCTGCCCACTGATTGCTTTGAGACAGAAGTCTCCCTCTCCTTTTCTGAATAAGTTGTAAAGCCTGTACCTTATTGTGTCTCTCGTCTTTTCTGCCACAAACTGAACTTCCCTAGAATAAGGCATAGACACAGAAGCAGTTGCCTGCATCGCCAGATAGAATGAGAGTATTTCGTTCTCAACAGCTCTCTCATTTGGTTCAACGATACATTCACTCGTCTTCCATTTCAAGCGATCTACTGCAAGTTCTATGATTTCCTGAGGCATAGAATCCAAGGGGGGTGCTTTAGCTACTATTTTCTTCGCTTCTTCGCCGAATGGGTCCAGCACTGGAAGGTAGAAATCTGACAGCATCCGAATTCCATTTGGTGGAGCTGATTAATTAAGCCTCAATTAGCGGGGCTAGGAAGAACCTCAGTTTTCCCTTTTCGAGTTTCATCTCCATCTCTAGCGGAAGATCGGTGCCAAGTTTCAAAATGATTTCATCCGAAGAAGACGCTCCTTTTACCATCTTCAGAAGATATTCTAGTTCGAACTTCGCACTCGTGTTTTGCTTCACATCAAGTTTTGTAAGTGCCGCGTCTCCCTCTTTCAATCTCAATTCCGAAGAGCCTTTCTTACCCTCAGCCGAAATAACAAACTCGCCTTTCTTTGCCATAATGAGAACGCTTTCGGACACCATTTCAGCGTCCTTTAGACCATCTATAAGCACTTCTGCCGTAAGCCCAACTTCTGCCGTGAATTGTATTTTTGGCTCCGATACCTCTTCTTCTTCAACATTGATTATTGGAATTCCGAGTTTTCTCGTAGAAGCCCCGCGGAAAGTTAAAAGGAGTCTGCTCCCATCTTCAGAAATCTCCAATGTTAACTCTTCCCCGCTCTTCATTCTACTCAAAGCTTTCTCGAAGTCGACGAGATTTACACCGATTATCATTTCATCTGTGACATCGTATTCGTCAAATGCATCAGCTGGAAGCTCGAAATCTACCATCGCTATTCTCGAGGGATCCAACGCCCGCATACTAACACCTTTTGGTGTAAACCTGAAAGCTGATTCCTCAATCAACTCTACTATCGATCCGATGGCATTTTTCAAAATCTTCGGTTCAGCCATTCGCATCTTTACCATTCAAGTCCCTCCTCAAACCTAGAAATTTCTTGCCGAACTTCTCTATAAAGCTGTACGTTCAGGCCGTCCATCTTCTGAATTATGTCGATTTGAAGTTTTGTCTCCCCCATACCGACTGGGAAACCGAACACTCTGATAACAGAGCCAGGGCGGATGTCCTGCAAAAGGATGGGATCTTTTACAAAACAAGAAATTTGTCCGGTTTCGTCTGCTATTACTAAATCCACTTCACCTGTCTCGACCACCGTGCCTAAAACCCTCACTCGACCATCTGTTGATGAAATTTCCGAAATCCTCTTCTCTTTATAAGGCGAGCGTACAAACATGTTCATACGTATTCTCTCCAGACTTTTCCACACTTCACACATTTATAAAACCTGGTGGATGGCTCGTCCGCGGCCCTTGTCTGTCTTATCCACCAGTAAGCTCTATCTGCGCCACAGTTCGGGCAAATCACGTGGGTTGTTGGAGCTAGTTCCCCTCTTTTTTCTACGACTATAACGTCCGCTTCCTTTGTGGAAATTTTTCGCTTATCTTCCTGACTAGCCTGCTCCCGATATCCGCAGGAGTTGCAGACCAACATGAGTCTCCTGCCGATCTCTTGAGGTAGCATCACTCCCCCACAGCGTTTACACTTCTGCATTATTTTCTATTCAGACCGGCGTCAATTAAAATCTTAGCGTGGTCAAAAGCAAGTCTTTTCCACGGAATCTTCTTAAAAATTCGGACTTCGGCGGCATCTGAACCAGCGCGCATCTTTCCACTAACTACCTTTGCCAGGAAGCATATGCTTACGACATGCCCACGAGGATCGCGAGACGGATCAGAATACACTCCAAGTAGTTTCTCTATTTCAACTTCAAGCCCAGTTTCCTCTTTAACTTCTCTGGTTAGCGCCTCCTCCACCTTTTCCCCATATTTGACAAAACCTCCCGGAAGCGCCCATTTCCCTCGAAAAGGAGGATTCTTCCTCCTCACCAAAACAATGCCATTCTTCGCTTTTATCACGGCGTCCACGGCTAATCTAGGCGAGGTCATTATCTTCCCTGTACAATTATGGAAGGCCATCCTAGTTTTGGAACCACATAAACAACTTTACCGATGATATCTTCTGGTTGTATCTCTCGCTCTTGCGGAAGGGGAAATGGGTTGTGATCCCCTTTGGTTATCAGCCTTATCTCTCCGTCTTTCTGCCAGATTGCGAGAACCCGGTGAGTCATGGGGAGCCCACCATTTTTACCCCTCATTACTATCACATCACCGACAGAGATTTCGGATATGGAAGAGACTCCTTTAACAATTATCAGATCTCCTCTTTGAAAACCTTCCTTAACCGGAAACTTGGAAGTATCGTAAGTACGTAAAACATCCTCCGTAAGAGGTATACCATATTTACTGAGGAGCCACCTTCTTTCTTCTCGATTCTCGAAGTAAACCCTCCAATTAGGATTATCCTTATGACTCATGCTATCTGAAACCACAGACATCCAGAAAGATGTGGTTCCAGCGGCTAAGGTTGCGAAGGAAACCATAAAGCTGTATACCAGTAGGAGAGAAAGAACAGTTCCGAGAAGATTTTTAATTTTAGAGCTTCTCTTACGTTTATGGCCCGCCATGACTTTCACCTTTTACCATTGCAGTTGCAATCATATGTGCAAGCCTCACCGGTTCAGGTATCGAACTTCTCACACAACTCATTCTTACTATCTTTTCAGCTTCTCTGAGATTTATCCCAATCGGTTGAATATAAAGGGGCGGCCCCCTTGCTTTCGGACGCATCTCATAAATTTTGCCCGTTTTCTTTATCAACTGCCATCTTTCTTTCCAACCTGACAAGTTCTTTAGTGCTGTCCTCATTTCACGCATATTTGGTCTTTTCCTTGAAATTACTATGAACGGAAGACCTAGCTCATCGGAGGCTCTGTGAACATCCAACACGTTGAAACCCGCAAAAGTTATCCCATCCGTCAAAATTACACGAAGCTGCCCTTTATGACGACTTTTGGAAACCATCTCAATCAATTTGTCAGTAACATCCATCCCATCTTTTTCTATCTCTGTTTTGAGCACACCATCAACGGACGTTCCCCCTCGGCAAACTACTCCAACAAGTAATACGGCTACGGATGTGCTCGGACCATCATCCACTCCGAGCATCCTTATTTCAGGCTTAACATGAAAAGATGCTTGAGGTTTGGTTGACATTCACTTTAACGCCTTTTTAAACTTTTCCTCGAACTCGTCTATCTGCCTCTGAATTCTGGCAATCGCGTCCTTTATCGCCTTTTCCGGAGTTTTTCCCGAGGTTTGTATGTAAAAAGTTATCGTTTTTGTAAGAGGATGATCTTCTCTGTAGGCAGCGAATACAACATCTTCGTCACTGTGAAGCTCGGAGCATAGAAGATTCATAATAGTGTGGTCCGTCCCCGTTACCTTTAGAACTCTTTTCTTTTCCTCTTTCTCGACTACCTCTACTTCCATCATTCATAACCTCCTTGCAATCTCTCTAATTTTCCTTATCGTACTTTTAATCTCTTCCTCATCACCATAGATGTAAATATTTACCGCGCATCCTGAGCCTTCTGCGTCCATGTTGGCACTTATTTCACCGAGAGCTTCCATAAGCTTCATTAGGGAAGAAGCATTTGATACTTTTATCCGGATTTTTTTCTTCAAGGTGTCCCCCGCCTATAGTCCGTAGAGAGTTTTCTTGTTTCAGTACTTCCGCAAGTCCTGCATTTCAGTTTGTTGTCCTCCTTTTCAAGAGGTTGGCGACATTTGGAACAGAGAGCATATATCACACCCAGGGCTCTATCTATCGTTGTGAGGTGAACACATTCTGGCCGGACCTCGATTACTTTTGCTTTTATTATGTCTCCAGCTTTAAACATCGCTCCTAAATCACGCACGAATCCGCGCTGAACTTTGGAGATATGAAGAATACCGATTCTCGGAGGTGGGAGCTCCCTATCCTCCTTACCGATCATGTTCATGAGCAGGACGGTGGCAAACTGATCTCTTACTTCTTCGACACGCCCTATGACCAAATCTCCCGGTTTTAGAATTGGGAGAGTCTTGGTCCTAGCAAAAACTGAAACTTTTCTTGTTCGAATATCAAGGAGAACTATTCCAATGGATGAAGAGTAGACTTTTCCTTTTTCTTCATATGTTCCTTCGCCTGGAAGAAATTCCTCGGGCGTGGCAAGGAAATCGCCCGGAAGCACGAAATCTCCAGTCTTTACTTCAACCATTTTCAATCCCCTTCTTTGATTTATTTCAATGCCATTATAAAGTCCTGCTCTTTAACCTCGTCAAGCTCATATGAAGCCTTTTCTCCTAGGATTATCGAGAGTTCAGATGATGTCAACACGGGGAAGTCGAAAAGTTCCCAATCGTCAATCGGTATTCTCGGACAGGCGACAATGACCGCTGCATCTGGGTCAAAATCCGCCAGAGAGTCTGACGAAATTTTATCCACAATCAACAAAGTGGCTTTTCGTTCATTTCTGAGTAACTTTTCATAAATTTTTTCCGCTAATGCGAATCGAAATTGCCCTGGTTTCGTGGAAACCACAACACACCATTTCCGAGCATCACGAGCACGCATGATGTATGCCATTCTCTTACGAAGGAACTCTTCTCCACTAATTTCCTCGACCTCAAATGTATGAGGGTTCACACATATAACTGGGCTATTAGAGATTATCGATGCGCCGAGTGGATGAAATCTGCCAGTTCCGAGATAAAGAAGACGGTCAGGATTGAGAACCGAACGAACACTTTGAAGATCACAGCCAAGAATTTGACCATCATACTTCGTCCTCCAGCCGTGTTGTCCGATCATGGGAATTCCACCCAGTCTTCGAATGATTGCCGCAAGATCGGAAAGGTAGTCGATATATTGGACCGTCGTGAAGATAGCAACCTTTTTTCCACAAATATCTCCGATTATTTTTTCCAAGGGTTCTAAATCCAAGTTTTTTACCCTAGCTTCCACGTAAAGAACCGGGATCTCTGTCCTCAGACCCATGTCTGAATGTCCATAGTGAACTAGAGCGGAGCAACCAGCTTGACACGCCTGCTTATCTGCAAGGTCGCAAGATCCGAAACAGCTATCAAAAACAATTGGTTTTATTCCTTCTCTGTAATAGACCTCCAGAATCTCGTCGCAATATCTCTTTAAACCAGCAGGAAGTTGAATCCCAACACTTTTGTTCTTGTATTGTCGGATGAACTTCACGACTTTTTCTTCTTCGAAATCAAATAACATCATTTAAAGATTAATCTCGGACAACAATTAATAAGGATGTAATAGACGAGAATCTCTGCGTTCAATGTGCCCTCTGCACGTTCTCGAAATATTCGAGTATCCGAAGCTAGTTGGAGGATGCTATAAAGCTTATCCAGGGAAAGAAAACTAAGCGTACAATGATGTCACAATAGACGACTGGAGATCTGTTTCAAAACAGCTGGTTTATTTCTTCCGATTGGAGAACCAACAACCACTGTTGTTATTCCGAGCTTTCTTAGAGCTTCGATTCTTTCTTCCAAAACCTTTAGCGGTCCTGTAACACTGAACGCTTCGATCATCTCAGGGGTTACCTCCTCGCGGGCTTTTTCTATACTTCCAGCCAAAATTCTTCTCCTAACTTTCTCGACATCTTTCTCGTTTATTCCGTGTCTCTCCAAAGAACTTTTTGGAGCAGATGATGCGATGAATGAGACAACTCCTCTGACCAACTTTCTAGCTACCTCTGGATCATCGTCTATGGATACGGCCATATAGGCCACAAAGTCAAAATTCTTTTTCTTGACTCTCATCCCATCTCTAACGAAACTTAACGATTCGCGTATATCTTCTGGATGTGAAGCATTTATCAACACACCATCTCCCAAGCGCCCGGCAAGTTTGAGCATTTTCTCCCTTCTACCACCAACGTAAATTGGAATATGACCTCCCGGATCGAATCGCAACCTTGCTCCCTGACACTTGAAAATTTCCCCATTGAAAAATATGGTACGGCCGGAAAGCAGACCTCTAATGATTTTGATTGCTTCTTCCACGGCTCTCACCGGTTTCTCTTGCTTTAATCCCACTGTTTGGAGGAATAACGGGTCTCCAGCGGATATTCCAAGTATGGCTCTGCCTGCAGAGATCTCATTTAACGTCGCTATCGCCGTTGCTGTGATCGCTGGGTGCGCAGTATAAGGATTCGTGACACCTGGCCCAAGAGAAATCTTTGACGTGCTAAGAGCCAACCTCGTCAAAACTGTGTGGACATAGCGATTATGGTAGTGGTCACATATCCAAATCTGGCTAAAACGAAGGCGTTCGACAAGTTTTGCAAGAGAAACCATTTTGTCTATTTCTATGTATGGAACAAACTCAACCCCCAGCCGCATCACTTTTCTTTAATCTCTGATATAATAAAATACAATGTGTGGGGATTGAAATGGAATTTCTACCACTTCGAAATTTCCCAATTGTAAAACCCGGAGACAACCTCCCCAAGCTCATCGTAGAAACCGTGGGAAAAAACAATGTTTCGCTTGAGGAGGGAGACATAATCGTTGTATGTCAGAGCATAGTTTCTAAGAGCGAAGGAAGAATCGTTAACCTAGAGAAAGTTAAACCAAGTCGATTGAGTGTGGCATTAGCAAAGAAGCTCGGAAAAGATCCTAGAGAAGTTGAGGTAATTTTATCTGAATCTTCTGAAATCATCAAGATTGCACACGTCATAATTTCCCGAACGAAACATGGCTTTGTCTGTGCCAATGCCGGAGTTGATCGATCAAATGCTCCACCAAACTGCGTGACGCTTCTGCCGGAAAATCCAGACGAGTCTGCGAAAAAAATACGTGATTTCATAAGGAAAAAACTCGGCGTTAATGTCGGAGTAATAATCACGGATACGCAGGGGAGAGCTTTTAGACTCGGATGCGTAGGCGTCGCCATTGGCGTTGCTGGCGTTAAGGTGTTAGATGACCTCAGAGGAAAAAAAGACATTTATGGTAAAAAACTTGTTTCAACAATCACGAGCCCTGCAGACGCAATAGCTGCAGCCGCTGTGTTGATGATGGGTGAAGCCGATGAGAAAACCCCCGTCGTAATAGTTCGCAATGCCCCACAATCTGTGTTCGGAGAGAGCAAATGCATCGAGCTTGTGAGACCAAAAGAGAAGGATCTTTTTGTATAAGGTGTGATGGATGATAACCGTTCTTTCCGGGGGAACCGGAACGCCAAAACTCATTCAAGGTTTAACCAAAATTGTAGATCAACGTAATCTGAGGATAATAGTGAACACAGCCGAAGATACTGAGATTTCTGGATTGTATGTTTCACCAGATATTGATACGGTTGTTTACACTCTGGCCGGAATTGTCAACGAAGAAACATGGTATGGGATATCTGGAGACACATTTAGCTGCTATGAAATGTTGAAAGTTTTGGGAGAAAAAGAGTTGTTGAGAATCGGTGATAAAGATAGAGCTGTCAAACTTTACCGAACCTTAAAAATGCGGGAAGGATGGAGTCTATCAAGAATAACCGGAGAAATCTGCAGAACTCTTGGAGTTAAGGCAATAGTTTTGCCTATGAGTGATGATCGCGTTAGAACAGTCATTCACACGGAGGAGGGCGATTTGAGTTTCCACGAGTTCTGGGTCGCGAGAAGAGCAAATGTAAACGTAAAAAATGTAACTTTTGAGAATTTGGAAAATGCTCGACCCGCGCCTGGAGTTCTGGAGGCCATTGATGAAAGTTCGCTAGTGATCATCGGACCTAGCAATCCGGTGACCAGTATCGGACCTATCATCGGAGTTCGAGAAATAGGAAAGAAATTGATGAAGAATAGAGAGAAGGTAGTGGCCGTTAGTCCCATCATAGGTAATGCTCCAGTCAGTGGCCCCGCAGGGATCTTGATGAAAGCCTTAAAATATGAAGTAAACCCAGTTGGTGTTGCAAAGATTTACAGACAATTTATAAAGACTATTTTTGTGGATAAAAGTGATCATTATCTCGCTCCTGAAATTGAGCGGCTCGGCATTTCTGTGGAGAGTGCCGACCTCTTTCTACCCGATATTGAATCCAGAGAGAGACTCGCAAGAAAAATTTTGGAATATCTAAACGAACGATCATCCTAACCTACTGAAAGTTATTTATGGTCGTAGAGAGTATATTGGTGGAGTAGTGCAGAAAGTTGCTGATCTTCACATTCATACTATTGCCTCTGATGGTAGCTACAGACCTGAAGAAGCTGTAAAAATCGCCAAGAAAATGAAGATTTCTGCGATAGCGATCTGCGATCACGATTCTGTGGACGGAATTGAACCGGCATTAGAAGCTGGAAAACTTTATCGGGTTAAGGTCATACCGGCTGTCGAGATGTGTTATGAAGAAGGTCCAACTGGAGCTCACATCGTTGGTTATTTTATTGATTGGCGAAATGCCACTTTGAAAGAAGCGTTACGCGAAATTCAGCAGGGGCGATTCAGAAGAATAAGAGATATTGTTGATAGATTATCCGAAATCGGAATCGAAATAACACTCGCAGACGTTTTGGCAGAAGCGGCAGAAGGAAGTGTGCTAACGAGACCTCATGTGGCAAGAGCCATGGTTAAGCGCGGATACGTGAAATCTGAATCAGAGGCATTTGAAAAATATTTGATCTATGGACGCCCGGCCTATGTCAACCGTTACCAACTCCCCCTTGGAGAAATCATGCGGTTGATAAGGAATTCCGGAGGAGTTCCCGTGCTTGCTCATCCAAAATATCAGGACGCCATAAAGTTTGTACCTTACCTTGTAGAACTTGGTCTCAAAGGGATCGAAGTTTACCACCCAGATCACACACCAAAAGAAGTAGCAAGATTCAAGAAAATTGCCAAAAAATACGGATTGATCGAGATAGGCGGTTCTGATGCTCACGGGGCTGAAAGACCCATAGGAACCGTAACAGTTCCGTACGAAATTGTAGAAAGATTGGAGAAAGCCAGACCTGAGATGATTTAAAGGAGTCAAACTGGTTTCATTTTGCCCCACTTTTCGAGAGCTTTTTTCAATTCGATGTGTTTTTCTGCCTGCTCTTCTAGCGGAATGTTCTGTTTGTATGCTTCTATGGCCTGTATCACCGCCATTGCCCCTGCGCGAACTCCCATCGGATGTCCAAATGTTCCTCCTCCAACCTGAACGACGATATCCGTGGTTCCATAGAGATTGAAAATCTCCGGCAAGATTCCAGGATGAAGCCCGCCGGACGCCACTGGAAGCATTGGCTTTATCTTCCCCCATGACTGCGAAAGTCGGAAGCCTGGTATCTCATTCACCTCACGCTTTACGATTGCGTCCCTGATGGCTAAGACTTCTTCCCTCTCTCCAGCGAGTTTTCCGATAACCGTGCCGATGTGGAGCTGATCCACGCCTGCTAAACGCATGAGTTTCGCCAGAACCAGCATCGACATCCCGTGCTTGGGATTGCGCGTAAACATTGCATGCATCGCCCTATGTCCGTGAATTGCCATGCGATAATCACGCGCGAGTTCGGTGGCTGTCTGCACCGCCGTGAATCCACTCACAACAACATCGATCATAAAATATCGGAAACCATTGTCGTGAACAAGTTTTATCCTTCTTTCTAGTTCCCAAAGGTCTGGAGCCGTCACATTAATGAATGCGTCCTTCACCTCACCCGTTTCTCTTTCCGCTCTATCTCTCTGCTTCGCTAGAAGAGTCACGCGTTTCTCGAATCTGTTGAATCTTTGACTTGTCAAATTTTCGTCGTCCTTCACACAGTCGATCCCGCCAACCCAAAGTTCATAAGCCATTTTGGCGTGTTCCGACGCGCTGAAGCCAACCTTTGGTTTCGGAACCACGGCGGTTATCGGACCAGACTCTCGCCTGAATATCTTTTTTATAGCATCAATGCCATAAAGTGGACCGCTGAAATCTTTCAGATATTCGCTTGGAAATTGTATGTCGATCAATCTTAGATTTTTGAGAGCCTTCATACCATAGATGTTGCCACCAACTGCACTCATCAGCCCTGCGATTGATCCGTGCTCAAAGCTGTCCATTGGATAAGCGATTTTGACAAGGTTCTCCCTATACCAGAAGGCAACGGCTTTGGGTAGACTTTTTGGAAGGACTGTTAACGTTGTCCAAGTTCCGCAGGAGCTCTCTGAGGCGATTCTTCCGATAGCCTCCTCTGCCGATATCCCATTTGCCGGTTCATAATAGAAAAGCGCCACTACGTCGCTTGATTTGGGTTTATATTTCTTATCAACAAACTCTAGATACCATTCGACCTTCATCTCATCATCCACTACTTTACTGTTTTTTCATATATTAAGCCAACAAACACCGTTGTCTCACTTTTTCCATTCCCTTGGATATGTTCCTGGTTGCATTACCACCCTTTCCGGCTTAGCTACTATTCCATATTCCGCTTCAAGGATCTGCTCAGTATTCATGACCGCCCTCGCAAGTTCAACTAATTCTCCTTTTAACGTCATTATGGCTACAAGAGAGCCGATAGCTATATCTGAATCAACAGCAACTACGCCAGGAGCCGCTAAGCTTGCACCATGACACAAAGCATCGACAGCACCATCTCTTACCACTATTTTTGGAAGATGTTCGACAGCAGTTTCAACTGGCAGTATTACTTTTCTCAGCTCCTCTTCGTCTCCATTTTCTTTCCAAAATGCATAAGCATCAGCAAGGTCCTGCAGCTTCACAGAATTTTCTTCCTTAAAAGGTCCAGTTTTTGTTCTCCTCAGCTCCTGCATATGTGCACCACATCCAAGGGCTTCTCCGATATCATGGCAGAGTTTCCTCATGTATGTTCCGGCTTCGCAACCAACCTTCATCAGAACATTTTTGCCCTCAATTTCTATCGGTTCGATGTAGTAGATCTGCCTTTTTCTAATTCTTCTTTTCACGGCTGCTCTTACGGGAGGCCTCTGAAAGATTTCTCCGGTGAACTCTTTGAGAACTTCCAGAAGTCTGTCCTCTGGAACATCTTTGTGAAGAACCATCAAACAAACATACTCTTTACCCGCTGGTTGTAATGCCATAATTACTTTCGTTGCATCTTCGATCGCGATCGGAAGAACTCCGCTGACTCCCGGATCAAGTGTACCACCGTGGCCCGTCTTCTTGACATTCAGAATTTCTTTGACCCAAGCTGAGACTTCGTGAGAAGTTGGTCCGCGTGGCTTGTCTAGGTTTATAATACCTAGTCTGATAAGCTCTGAAATAGGTCTTCTGTCTGGCCTACAACCATATTTCGGATCAGACACGTCCTGAAACTTGAAGAAAGTTTGTCTCTTTACCTCTGAAGGCAAGACACCCAAAAAATTTCACCTTATGCCGAGATCATTGAGTTTTTTCAAAATTTCCTCGTCGGGTGTATTCTTATTTATGTCTATTTTTTTATCCGTTGGTTCCAGATGTGCAATGTTACAACGTCTCTTTCTGACTCTTGGACCGATGACCACAACGAAGTTCCTATCAAGCACGTCCACTATCACGCATTTTTCGCCGGCCTCCCTACCCGCGATTTTCACGCAAACCCTTCCGATTTCCATCATTTACCTTCCTCCCAAAGAGTATTGCGCGCGTAACTGTCCATATTATCTCCTTCATCTTCTCGATAGATATTTTCTCGGTGTTTAATACGATATCGTAAGGGGAGTAGTCCGACAGATCAATTCCATAGAATTTTTTGAATCTTTTTTCCTCGCTCTTTTCGCGCTTCACTGTCTCCCTCAGCACGTCCTTATAAAGTCTTCCTTCTCTCTCGGCGATTCTCTTTACCCTCGTCTCAAGCGGAGCCGTCAGAAGTATCTTTAAATCTGCGTTTTCCACGAGCCATCCAGCAAGCCTTGCGTCCACCAACACGTTGCCTTTCTTAGCCTCCTCGATCGTCCTCCTGTCTATTTCCTCATCGATCTTCTTGTTTCTTTCCGCATACTTAGAAAAATCTTCAAGTGACATGCCCTTCTCTGCAGCCATTTTTCTGAATATCTCGCCGGCTGATATATATCGCAGACCCAGCTTTTTCGCGAGAAATTTAGCCACTGTGGTCTTGCCTGCACCGTGGGGTCCACTTACGGCTACAACCACCATCAAAATCAGACCCTTGCCAGCTCCTTGATTATCCTTCTAGAACATGACGGACAGAGATTTCCTCCGTAAGGCCTGTTTGGTCTCCTAGAACTTCTGGGAATTTTTGAAAGTTCTGATGGTCTAACCCGAGGAACCCCGGCAAGAATGGCTCCACACATGCCACATCTGGCAGGTTTTGCGGCCACTTTGCCTATGTGAACCTTCGATTTGCCCCCAGGAGTTTTCACAAACCGCTTAGGTGCTCTTCTCTCGCTTTTTTTCATGTTTTCACCTCGGTTTGCTGTGGTTTACTCGGTTTCTGGATGCTTGGCACTAGGATGGGTCTGAGAAGAACGGAAAATGCCATAAAAGTCAGAAAATACCACCAGCCAAAACCACACGCAACCCATTTTCCATAGATTGGCAGACTGAGGCTAAAAGGAAGCCAAGTCACTACCCACCCGCTAAAAGCTTTTGCCAGCACAACCCACAAGATTAGAAGAGGTACAAGATAGTAAATCGATGGTTTCATCGTCTCGGACATTATAATCGTCTGCATCCTAGAAATCTCGGGCTTTCTCTGGTCTAGCTTGAGCAATCTTTTTCTGTCTTGTTTACGGAGAGCATCTCTATATTCGTTCCAGAATTCTGTCACTTGTGCTTGATAGTTGGAAACCAGCTCCCAGTTGACAACCCATTTGTTTGCAAGCGTGACTAGGAGCGAAAGCAGAAATGTCAAAAACAAAATGAATACTGAAGAAAACTTGTGAATCGGCGAAATCGACATGCCCAGCTTTTCTCCAGCTTTGACTATTTCTTCCCTGAGAGAGCGGATATTTTCCTCCACTGGTCTTGATGATAAACTGAGTTCAGAAAATCTGGACAAAATCTGCTGGTTAAGCTCGTTATCTACGTTTTCCAATTGTGGTGCTATGTCTTGGCGATAGAGCTGCTCAATTTGTGAGAGACGAGCTCCCAACTCCTCACCCTTCCGAAGGCTAACGATTGTCGAATCTATTCCTCTCATGATCTCTGCAATCCTATCGTCACTTTTAGCCGAAACACCTATCGCCGTCAGCGCAATTACGGCCGCTATCAACACGATCGCGGTTATCAACTTTTTCATTTTAGCACCTCCACTATATTCTCTACAGCCTCATTTAACCTCCCCTCACGGTTCTGAACGATCTTTATCGCGGCTCCGGTGAAAGCGGCATATGCCATTGCTATGGCTCTGTTCATCTGCTGATGCTCGTCTATTTCCTCGAGTCTGTCCTGGTCTCGCATTCTGTCCATATCTTTCTGTCTTCTACCAAATATCTCGGCCGGTTCTGCTTCAACGAGTATCAAAACATCTGGCCTCAATTCTTCTAGCACCCAAACAGGAAGACCTGGATAATATCCCTCGGGCTTTTTTATCAAGCAATGCGTGTCCACGATCACATTTGATTCCTCTGCCATCTTCGCGATTTTTTTCCCAGCTTCCCTCTGAATCTTCCGATAAACCAAGGTCCCTATTTTTCTCATTTCATCTCTGTGTTTAACGCCAAGTTTTTCCGACATTATCTCGAACATAACATCTCCGTAATTGACCACCTTATACTTTACACCCATTGTTTCAAGCCTTCTGAGAGCTTCTCTCATCACCGTTGTCTTCCCACTTCCCGGCACTCCTGTTATTACCACAACTCTATTCACCGAATAACCTCCTGACAGCGGGGAACATTTCCGCCAACTGTTCTCTCGCCATTTGTTCGTAGAGAGAGTATATTATTCCGACAGTCAGAAGAATGCCTGTTCCGCTGCCGGGTGTTCCCAGCATGTCTGCACCCAGCGAAATCAATGCAACTGCTAGCGAACCGAGTATGGTCGCAGGTATTAGGTATTTTCCGATGACTGCCTCAAGGACTTTTGGGTCCTTTCTGTACCCTGGAATCGTCATGCCGGATTCATCGAGTTGCTGTGCGATGTCCTTCGGCGACATTCCGGTCATATATATCCACATCAAACCAAAAGCTACGGATAGGGAAATCAAAAGAATTCCATAAATTAAAATCCTGAGTGGATTAGCCAGGACGTCCCACACGCCGTTTGGTGGATGTACAAAATTGCTTAACCACTGCGCTCCGACCAGAGATGAGAATAGCCTTATGTTTGCGAAAATCGTCATGGCAAGGATAACTGGAATATTCGAGGTGTAGAGGAACTTTATCGGATATCTTCCTCTCATTCCTCCGTATTTTGCCAGCGTCACGGGCACCTCCACCCTAACACTTTCGAGATATACCACGACCAGAAAGATTAGGATAACTCCAACAACGCCCATCATATTGACTGGGCCTGGCGCAAAGAATGCGCTGAGTGGATTCTCTCCTGCCATCACGTCCCTTATAAAAACTGGTATCGCTCCGGTCCTCAAATTGAAAGTCTGCCAGAATACTGTCATCGCAACTCCTCCGGCTATGAAAAGACTGACCCCACTGCCAAATCCATATTTCGAGACAATTTCATCGAGATATATGACAATTATTCCACCTAGCGTTAGTTGGGCGACTATGGCAATTCCGGCTAAACTCGTAAGCTTTACGCCATATCTCCCAGCTAGAACAAGCATGGTTCCCTCAAATATTGCCATCAGAATCGCCAGAAGCTTCTGAGAACTCGTAAACACTGCCCTATCTTGTGAATCGGATAGATCCAGGTTGATTATCTTACTCCCTACGAGCAACTGCATTATAATGCCGGCAGTGACTATCGGGCCTATACCTAACTCCATCAAGGTTCCAGTCTGACTAGCGAACACAAACCTGAGCTGGCCGAGCAGTTCGCTAACTCCGAAACCCTTAGGTATCCCGTAAAGCGGAATCTGTGCCATGACGAAAAAAAGAACAAGAGCAAGAATCGTCCAAAAGAACTTCTCTTTAAACGAAACGTGACGCTTTGGAACCGAAATCTCCGGAAGTTTTCTTAAAATGGGTTCAAAAGCGTAAAGCTTCGAGCGTGGCTTTTCGGTTTCCTCCGCCATCATTAGTCACCGGTTGAAACCCGTCCACCAGCCTCCTCTATTTTTCTTCTGGCCTCGCTAGAGATTTTATCGGCTATTATCTCCATCGGGTGTTTGACTTCACCTCCACCCAAAACCTTCGAAAACCCAAGCTTCCTAACATCTATTTTATAGATATCTCCCTCCTTGGTCGCGAGCCCCTTTTCGACAAGCTCCTCTATTCTCTCATCGAGCTCTCCCACATTCACCGCTTCCTGCTCCCTTCTGGTAGGCGGAAAGAACCCGTGCTTTCCGAAATAATCCGGCGCGTAGTGGATTATGTATGACCACTTATGTTTGTGACCACCCGCCATTCCTTTACCGCCCCTCTCGCCGCTACCTCTTCCCCGCTTCGCACATCCTCTCCCGTGTGTCCTGCTGCCCCTCTTTTTCTTCACTTTCTTCCTTCTTCTTACAACCATCTTTTCACCTCATACCATCCGTTTGATCAGATCGTTTATTTTATCTCCACAGTAACCTAAGCTTCCACCTTCGCTCACAGATTTTTTCGTGGACTTGTACCCCTTTCGCGGAGGATGAAGACGGAAAACTCTTTTAAGGCCCGGAAGCTGTCGGATGGAGATTTTGTCCGAGCAAATTGCCTCAGCTATCTCTCGAAATGAACTGAAACCCCAAGATTTGAGGGTTTCCTCATCGATTTTTCTGTTCCCGATCAGTCGTCCTCTTTTTGCTATCAAGATTTCTAGCGTTTCCGGATTTATCTCCCCCCAAGTTATGTAATCTTTTGCCTTTTGCAACATGCCCATTAGAGACGGCGTATCATCAACGATCACGCAGTGATTTACTCTTGTTAGCCCTAACATTCTGAGAGTATCTATCACATCTCCCCTCGCCCGTATTCCTCCTCGCACTCTAACTACTGCCAGTTTCACCGGAAACACCCGCCCTACCAATGACAACGTTCCTAAGCTGATCTAGGGATGCTACCCTCGTAGTGTTTTTTAGAGCGCTGAAAGTTGCGAAAGCAAAGTTAATGGTCGTACGAGTCTCCCCTTCCGTATGGGTCCAAGCATCCTTTATCCCACTAAGTCTCAGGATTATCTTTGGAATCTCTGCCGCGACCAAACCCAGTCCTCTCGGACCGGGTTTTATTCTGATTATTGTGCTACCATTTTTTCCTTCTACTTCCCAAGGTACAGAATGTGGTCTGCCGCACCTGCACTCCCAGCTTCCACAACCGCGCGCGATCTCCGTTATGTTGAGTTTGGCGGCTGCGGTGGCCTTCCTTATGGCTTGGCTGATCTCTCTGGCTCTGCTTTTACCCACACCGATCAATCCGTCTCCATTTCCCACAACTGCGACGACCTGATATCTAGTCCTTCTCCCTGACTTGTGCATACGTTGTGTTAGATTAATGGAGAGAACTTCCTCTTTAAGATCTGGAACAAGGGCATCTACTATCTCCGGTTCCATAATTTTCTTCCCAGAGCGGAGAATCTCAGAGATGTCTTTTATTTTCCCCTCTTTAACAAGTCTGCCGAGCTCCGTTTTTGGTTCCCAAAGGTTTATGTCGAATGCTTCGCCAGGTCTCATTTCAGCACGCCTCCTAGAATCTTCTCTTTAATCTCGTTAAAGTGATTTGGTAGAGCTTCGGGCGGAAGACTTCTTGCGAGATATTGAGAGAACACTCTAGCATAAAGTTGGGGATTCTCCTCCTTTAGCTTTCTGGCATACTCGGCTATGTGCTCACCTGCTATTCTCTTGTCGTCAGGAAAAAGTTCTGGATCATGAGGAATTGAAAGACCCGCATCTAATGCACCTTTGAGAGCAGCAAAGACTCTTGCCCCTTTTGTTGGTGTGTATCTGTCAATATCCAGAACACACTCGGAAACTCCGTTGTCAAGTGCTCTCTTTGCGCATAGCAGTCCCACCAAATAGGCTGCTGGAACATTTGAGGTTCCTCCCTTCCAACCAAACTTCTGGAGCTGCTTCGAGTGAGCCTGCGCAATGACAAAATCGCCCACAGAACCCACTCCGATCACCTGCGCCTGAACATTGTTCAGAGACCATCTAACGACGAATCTAGGTTTTCCGGATTTCAAGAGTTTCAGTCGTTTCCGATAATCCGTTTTGCCTTCCCTACGTCTGCGGAATGGAACTCTATATCTCGGACCTTTTGCCATCTCGTAGTCACCCCTTGATTATTCCTTTTTCCCGCAAATAACGGTCCAAATGAGCCTTGCTTTTGAATGCACCCCTAGAAGCCATTCTGTATAACCTACGGTAAAGGCTCGGAGTTAAAACTCCTTGCTTTTTGAGCTCACGGAGCTTGGCTCTAAGAGGTCTAACTGTTCTTATCCATCTACGCTTGCGTGGGTCTCTAGCTCCCCTGGCCCCTTTTCTACTTCCGGGCCCCTGCTTTTTCTTTCCCCGCTCCCGGACTCTGCCTCTGCTGACGCCCTTCTCTGGTCTAGCTCTGATGTAACCCCTCTTTATAAGATTGCGAATATCATCAGCTGTCAGGGCGGCATCTACCTCGGCGATATGTTCCGGATCTATCCAAACCCTGTTGACGCCAACACCGAGAATTCTGGCAGCCGTCCTCCTCTTCTTATCCAGCTTCATTCAATCATCCTCCTGGGTTCAAGACCTTTATTTTCCTCTCCTGGGCCACCTTCAAAATCTGGGTCTTCAGACGTTTTCCAACAGTTGAGGATATTCTGATCGCTTGCGTCGAGGGATCAACCTTCTCCAGCTCCTTCAGGTTGTGGACGAGCACCTCCTTTAGACCGCATGGATGAAGGTCCCTTTCCGATTTAGGCGAACGATATCCTATCGAAACCAGAGGAGGTTTCCCTTTTATCTGTAGCCTCATCTTGCTGTCTTTTCCTCTCGGTCGCCTCCAAGATTCATCAAGCCGTTTGAATCTCCACCAACTTTGTCTCTTGAATTTTTTGCTCACGCTTTCACCCCTTTTCGGTTATGTAACAACCATCTTGGAAAATTCTCCGATCTCTATATCTCACGACTGTGGCTTGCTCTATGTTTGCGGCTGTCTGCCCCACGGCCTCCTTATCTATTCCGCTAACTATTATTTCATCACCTTCTACGCGCACGGTAACGCCTTCCAATATCTCCGCCACCCTTGGGTATTTCTCTCCCAAGAAGTTATGAATCAAAACTTTGTTTCCCTTCACCTCCACTTTTATCGGGAAGTGAGAATAAACTATCCTCAACTTATACGTATACCCATCCGTGACACCCTTAATCATGTTTCTCAAATGAGCCTTTATCGTTCCTACGGCCGCCTTCAGTTTTCTTTTCGGAGATGGCGCCTCTATCACAACAGTTCCATTTCCCTGTTTGATGACGACCTCGGGAAAACCGAAAGTCTTCTTTATGGAACCCTTCTTCCCGCTGACCTCGACTGTGTTTCCCTCAATTTTGACCTGGATGCCCTCTGGGATTTTCACAACATCTCTTATCATAGCCCTATACCTTCCGCTATTTCGTGTCTGTTTATTAAAAAGACTGTTGCTCCCGGTCTATTTGCAGGTTCTTTGGCTTTTCACGCTAATATGAGAAGTATTAAAGTAGCTGGAACCCAGTTTTGGTGGATTCGGATGGAGAGAAAACATGCGTGGAGTATAACTTTCACTTTGCTTTTTGCGTTGTTGATTGCGTTTCCCGTTTCATGTCTGCTGTCCGCTCTTTTTCCGATAACTGGCAGAATAACGCTCTCGGTAAGCGTTGAAGCCAAGAGGGTTGAGAATGCTGTTATCTTCATCGTGCGGCACACTGGAGGAGGTTGTTTATATTTTGATCTCGCAAAAAACCCGGACAAACTTATGGAAGGAGAAGTCTTGTTTTCTGACGGAAGTAAAATGAAAATTGTGAATTGGACTTTTGAGCGGCCAGATCGCTTCTGTGAGGGCGATCTTGCTTGGGCCAAGGCAGATATTTCGGAGAATCTCCGTGAGGATATTTTTGTAAAAATATGGATCGATGGAGTTGGAACTGTTTTCAGCGGATTCGTAACCATAAAGTAAAAAAGCATGTTTTCAGTAGTAGTAAATTGGCTGGCGGCCAAAGCGGCGGGGAAACACCCGGTCCCGTCCGATCCCGGAAGTTAAGCCCGCCTGCGTTCTGGACGGTACTGTGGTGCGCGAGCCCACGGGAAGTCCGGAACGCTGCCAGCCTCTTAAAATCGTCGATAGAACATTAGCAAACGTCTTCGCAAACCATTTCAAATTGCTTTGACTTTTTTCACTATTTTTGGTCTGAGCTTGATGAAGATTTTCTTCTTGCAGTGGGTACAGCTCAATCCTTCCGGAAGCTTCTCGTATGTTTTTCCACAGTTCTGACATTTCCACATATTCGTCCTTCCCTTCTTTGGCCAGAGAAATTTAAAGGTTTGGAAATAAAAAAGATTAGTTGGGCCCTGGTGGTGTAGCCGGGACTAACATGCAGGCCTGTCGAGCCTGCGCCCCGGGTTCAAATCCCGGCCAGGGCGCCAAATCTTGAATTCTGCCCAGTTTGACAGTTTTACTTTTCCGATGTCATCGGCTAGAACGACGTTTTCGTTTTCTACGCTTCATCCTCGGGAGGCGATAGATTTTCCAAAAAACTGCTAGCGCAGCAATCGATACACAGCCGATAAAAATCACTATTTTATATTTTTGAACCCAGCTGGGTCCAGGCCATTCTACAACCAGCTGTCTCTCCGTAACATTTCCCGCTCTGTCAACAATTTTGAGAAGAAATAGGTTAAGGCCTTCTGAGAGCTGAAGGTCCACGTTGAATATACCATTTTCATCTGCCAATACCCGGAGATTGTCTATTTCGATTGTAGAACCAGGTTCCACCCTTCCCTTTAGCGTGAAAATTCTTGAAGATGATTTAAGTCTATTTTCGTTTTCGAGTCCGAAGATTTCGATATCCGGAGGTACGGTATCCACGATTATCGAATATTTTCCTGTCTCACTTTCTCCTCCGGCATCCTTAGCCTTAAGGAGGAAAGTGAAAACTCCGTCTGGCAAGCCTTGATATGAAACATTCGTCTCGGTCGTCTGTTTCCACTCATTATCGTAATTATCCAAACGATAGAAATACACAACAGAACTTGGACCGCCAACAGTCGACCAGTGGAACAACACATTTCTGTTTGATGAAGGAACCCCTTCCGCATGAGTTGAACTGAAAATTGTCGGCTTTTCGGGAGGAATGGTATCTACTATTATCCTCATCGTTGGAGACCAACCGCTTTCGTTTCCTAATCCGTCTTTCGCCTTCACGCGCCAGAACCAGACACCATCGGAAAGTGGTGGAGAAACTTGCCAACTTGTCTGTTGTATCCAGCCGGAGGTGCGATTTTCATGCGCGAAAGTGTCTACATCTGAAATTTGAAGTAGATACGAAACTGGTGGAGAGAAATCGCTAACGCCTGCCCATTCGAAAACTGGAGAGCTCGAAGATATGATATAATTCTGGGGAGGAAAAATCGGAGAAGGTACCGGTGGTGGTGTCGTGTCTACGTTCAGGACGAAGATCTGTGACCAAAAGCTTTCGTTTCCAGCGAAATCTTTTGCCTTAACACGCCAGAACCATGTGCCGTCAGAAAGGGTGGCAGACCAGCTTGTAGCAGATATCCATCCGGAATTCCAAACCTCTGGTGAAAAATTCGGATTTTTGCTTATCGAAATCATATAGCTTATTGGCGGAGAGTCATCCAAAACCTCTGACCAAGAGAAAGTAACCGTAGATGATCTTGTGCTGGAATTATTGAACGGCAAAAGCAGAGAAGGTGAGGAAGGAGGAGTAGTATCAATTGTAAAACTTCTCTGCCCTGACCAGACTCCCTCGTTTCCCGCGTTGTCTCGTGCCTTGACTTTCCAGTAATACCTGCCGTTTGGTAGCGGCGGTGTTAAAACCCAGCTGGTCGAAAGTATCCATCCAGAACTCCTATTCTCATGCTGAAAGAGAGGGTCATCGCTGACGGCAACTAAATACATCACTGGAAGAGAATTTTCTTGTACTCCCTGCCAAACCAAAATTGGTGCACTAGTACTCACCACTTCATTATCCAATGGTGAAATGAGATTTGGAGCATTTGGAGGGACTGTGTCCACTCTGAAGCTCCGAATTTCTGACCAATCTCCCTCATTTCCAGCGTTGTCTCGGGCTTTTACCCTCCAGTACCAAACACCATCGCCCAGACTGGGGGACGTCCACTGATTGTTGGATATCCATCCGGAGCTGATGTTTTCATACGGAAATTCGTAATTATCGCTTATGGAAACGAGATACAAAACCGGAAGGGAGTTTTCTACAACACTCTGCCAGCTGAAAATTGGTGTGACATTATTCGTGTTCTCACCCTCAAGCGGATTGAGGAGAACTGGTGGTGGAGGGTTTACTGTGTCCACTCTGAACCATATTTCTGAATTCTCGCTCAGAAATCTGGCGTTATCTCTCGCTTGAATGCGGGCATACCATATACCATCGGGAAGCGGTGACGTCAGCGCCCAAGTTGTGTTTTCTATCCATCCTGAATCCACGTCAACTGATGAAAAATCTGGGTCGTTATCAATCCAAAGCCTGTATAAAACTGGAGGCGAAGAACTCCATACTTCAGTCCAGCTGATAACGAATTCATTTTCTCCAATGTTTTCGCCAAGCGAAGGATAGAGAAATGTGGGTGCAAGGAGAGTTGGGATGTACGTCACAGAAATCTCGCGGATCTCTGGAGCGCTACCAAAAAGCTCCAGCCGGTATTGAAGATAACGCCCTGAAGGAAGGTTTTCGTTCTCCATTCCATTTTGATGGACAATCCAGTCCGTCCAGCCACCATCGTACGGGTTGTTGTCCATCCCTGTACGCAATTTTATCACGATTTCCGATCCGGGGGGTTTGTTAGCAATCAATCTGACATTCTTCCAGTCAGCTGTTCTGTGGCTATCGAATATGTTAGATTCAATCCAGCCCGAGACGCTTCCCGGTGAAAGAGTTATCTTTCCGGAATTCTCCCAGATGATGTTTTCGGCTGAATAAAACCAAGCATAAGAACGAGTGAATCTTCCTACTTCTAGCTCTTTGATACCACCATCCCAGGTCGTCTGTGTCCATGTGAAGGTGGGAGCAATGACTGGTTGTTCGGGCGAAATCCCGCCGACAACAACAAGAGCAAATGGCTGAGCATCGGTTTCCGGTTCGCCCATCGGAACGTTGTAGCCTATCACCTCAATCTTGTAAATCCCGGTTGGAAATCTGTTGTTTTCTGGAGTCAGGATCACGGCTTCCTCTGTGTTTCGCCTGTCGGCTGAACCACCTGCAACCGAAAATCCTGGATTGTATCCTGCAAAAACATTGCCGAGGTAGACGTTTCCATTTGGATCCGTGACCTTCAGATCAAGATCGTTCACGAGTTGAATCGAGGCACTTGGACTCCCAGGGTAATCGGTCCAGCATAGCACAAACTTCAACGGTTGTGTGTTGTCGATTATGTTGACAAAATATGTTGCTGTTTCTCCTGTGGAAATTCCCAGTCTGTTATCAACGACCCACATACGTTTGTTGTCGCCCTCAAAGTAAAGAGAATTGTTCAAGTTTACCCTTCCCCATCCCTGATCCCAATTCGGGTAGAAGTAACCGTTGTAGTATGCATACTGTCCATTTATCTCAACGGCTCCGGCGATGAGTGTGGCCTTTACGAGGGCGGAGGAGGGCTCGAATGCGTCCGCGGGGTTTCTTTTTCCGCTGGGATACCACCCTTCCTCGTAGTATTGTCTAATCAAGGCAACTGAGCCGGCTACGGCGGGCGTGGACATGCTCGTTCCACTTTTCTGGATGTACAAGTTATCTCCCTCAAAATTCGCAGACCATATAAACTGACCGGGTGCGACAACGGTCGGTCTTATTCTATTGTCCTGGGTGGGTCCACGACTGCTGTAATACCAAATGTCGTTGGAGGATACACCATTTTTCGTGGCGCCTACGGCAATCACATTCTTTGCTTCTGCTTGAGCGCTCAGAGTCCCAGATGATGGGCCTGAATTTCCCATTCCATAAAGAATTGTGAAATCTTTGTGAAGCCAAAGAAAATTGTCGATTCGCTGACTTTCCGAAGTGTAGCCGCTACCGCCTCCCCAGCTATTTGTGTGAATTAGGGAGCCAACGTCGTAAGCCGGTTCAAACATTTTGAAAAAATCATCTGGTGGGTAAATGTAGGGATCTGAATCGCTGTCGATATCTTGCATTACTATTCTTGCGACGAAAGCGTGCCCATCGTGTTTGGCAACATCATAAGCGAACAAAGTACCTGCATCACCGGCAACTGTCCCCGCGACATGTGTCCCATGACCGCTCTCGTCACCCAAGGCTCCTCCAGCGCCCTCGGGTACGTAGTACGCTCGTATTTTACGGTGGTTTATTCCTACGTTCTCGCTGTCCACAAACATCTCGTGGGTGATGCGAATACCGGTGTCGGCGATCGTAATCAGCTGATTCTCTCCATGAAGCCCGTTCTCGTGAACCGGCGCGAAATGATAGATTCCGGACTGGACCACCCATCGAGCGTTTTCGTTGAAAATCTTTGGTTGGGTGTACGGCTCTATCCAAAGAACCTCATCGAGCGAGGCCAAGGCTAATAGATCAGACTTATTGACTCTACCTATCAAAGAATTTTCGATCATAACGACTCTGACGGACACATCACCCCATTTCTGTAGAAGATCTGGGTGAATTTTGTATTGCGGCAGATACGGACCGGCCCATTGAACGTATGAAAGATTTCTGATTTTTTCTAAGGTTGAGAAATCCTTCGTTTTAATAAGAAAAGTGTAGTCTGGGATATACCACAGGATTTCGCACCTTCCGATTTCTTGTAGCTCCTTTTTCCAATCTGGCATAATCGGTCCTTTCATCTGCACCAGAAGGAGATTCGTTTCGCTCCACATTTGAAGTGTGTGAGCATCATGGAGTGGGTCAAAAGAGCCAGATTTAAGGTGTATGAAAATTTTTTCCCTTTGTCCGGTGGAGGTGGGGAGGAGAAAGATAGATAACATCGAAAGTAAAAGCCCAAAAAATATGAACGCCTTAAAAGTTTCTTTAAGCTGACTCATCACTGTTTTCCTACTTTTCCTGAAATAAATACCTCCAAACACGGGAGAATTTTGTTGATCTCTTACTCTTCGGGTAGATTTTCTGGAGAAACAGGGTCTCCAAATTCTTTCATGAGCTCGAGCAATCTCTTTTTCTGCTCCTCAAGAATCACAAATATCTCGGCCGGGGCTTCTGGTTCATTCTTCCAGAATTTCTCGACTCTCTCTGTTTTCTTCAGATTTTCTTTCACACGAATTGAAAACTGCTTGATGTATTCCTCACGAGAATATTCTTTTTTCCGGACTTTACGGAAGAGTTCGACCAGGTCTTCATACCTCGGGATGAGTCCAGTAGGAGCTACAAGTGCTCCTACTTCGTCATGAACCCGGAGCTCCATCCATTTCACCCAGACGTGCTTGTCCAGTCTCTCGTTCAAATATTCGCCAGTCTTCAGATCGCGGAGGAAATAGTTAACTCCAAAAACCAGAGGAACTTTCTTTAGCTTCCTTCCGAATTCTAGATAGTTCCTTATGTACTGGCCGAGCGGAATTGAAAGGAAATCTTGGATGCTCATAACGTTTATCTCAAACTTGGGCTCCTCGATTATCGCGAATGTCGTTTCCGTTTCGAGCCCTGCGCCGTAGACGACTATGCCATGCTCCCAGCTGAAACCCTGCTGGACCGGAACGAAAGCTCTGTAGTCGCGTCCACCAAACATTATTCCGCCAATTTCTACGCCATTCGGATTGTCAAGCTCTGGATCGCAGTTCGGCAGAGCTCTGAGGTTGACAGTATAGCGTGCGTTCGGGTGGGCCGGCGGAATCGGTTTCCCATCTGGCCCTACTTTTCCCTCCCACCACTCACCTGAGAAGTTTATACCGCGTTTTGGGAGCTCACATCCCATTTCAAGCCACCACGGTCTAGCGTCTTTTATCAAAACATTTGAGAAGATTATTTCTCCTGGACTCGTGAGAACTTGATATATCAGAGGATCGCTTTCCGGACTGACTCCTTGGAGAATTCCGAAAATTCCTGCTTCGACATTCACAGCACGACAAACTCCGTCAATGTTCTTTACGTAAGCGATGTCATCCGCAAGAATCGTTTCTCCCGGAAGCATGGCTGTTGATGTTTTTCCACATGCGCTTGGGAATGCTCCAGCGAAATAGGTCTTTCTCCCGTTTGGACCGCGAACTCCCATGATCATGAAGTGCTCGGCAAGCCAGCCTTCCCTGTGGGCTTTGCGAATCGCAAGCCTAAGAGCGAGTTTCTTGAAACCTACAGAGTTTCCGGCATACTGAGTGTTTACACTGTAGACCGTGTTCGTCACGTAATCGATGTAAATTCTTTTCTTTTCGTGATCTATGCTGGTCATCCTTTCGTCCAACCTGCCGGAAGAGTGAAGGGTCTTGAAAACTTCTGCGTTTTCGTCCAGAGCGCAGAAAACGTCATATCCGGAGCGATAGAGAAGGCTAACAGAATGAGCAACGTACCAAGAGTCTGTACATTCCATGCACGGAATAGTGAAGGGGGAGTTCTTCGGACCGAGCGTCAAGAAACGGACAATCATCGTTTTTCCTTTCATCGAGCCTTTCAAGAGTCCGAAGATTTCTGACAATCCTTCGTCCCTGTCGATTTGGTTAAGTCTCGGACTTAGATAATCACCCTTCGGCACCAGGAATTTTGTAGCCTGCCTGTCACGGCCCTGATCAAAATAACCGTCAAAGTGAAATGTGTGCCCGGGAATGCTAAGAGCAGCACATTCCTCTCCACTCGCTATCGCCATATGTTTGATGTACGCGAGGTCGTCTGGTGAGTCGTTGCAGACGAAAATTCTGTCTGGTTCGCAGAGCTCAATCGCCATGGCGATGAACTCATAGACTTGAGGGGATCGTATGGCCGTAAGCTTTTCTAGCTCCTTTTCTGGAGCCTTCCTTGCCACTATTTCGAGATGTCTGTTTATTTCGTTATTTTTTGACATTTTGTTAACACCTCACGGTTGATTTTCAACATTTTTATGCCATAGGATTTAAAAACTTTATCATTACGTTTTATGAAGAAAAAATTTCCAAAATGACGAAAAGGTTTTTAAAACTTTTGCTAAAGAATGACTGATGAAAGATAAAAAAGAAGAATAGCGCTCGCTTTTGTGGTGATAGCTTTAATCGCTGTTGTGGCTTTTGTTTTTCTCTCCAAAAAGGAAAAGAAAGAGGAGGGTGGAGGAGAAGCGCCACCTTCATGCGAACTCCCTCCAGAGTATTTCTCCATTAATAGAGTTTACTTCAGCGACATTTCTCCATATGATTTTGAGGTCGTCGTTGAGATCACGAGCGGCGGAAGAGGAGTACGTGTCTGCTCCATCGGGATTGACTATGGAAATGGGATCGGATTTCAAGACAATGTAATCGAGGCGGAGTATACTCCTCCAAAAAATCCTGAAAACTGCAAAATTGTACTCAGAGAAGACATGGCAAAATGGACACTACCTAGCGGTCAACATCCCAAGACTGGACAAACATATCACACAAAGGTCCATTTAACTCTTACAGACAACACATACCTCGTTTGGGAAGGAAACACGGGATATCTGTAGACTTGAAGGAATAAACCAAAAAATGTGATCCGGTGGCGAGGAAAGAGAAGTACTGGTGTTTTCTTTTATAAACCTCCTTGTCCAAAACCAAAGCCGGTAGAAAGCATGCAAGAGGAACGTCTGCCGAAGTTTGAGGATTTTGTTGAACCAGATATTCCTATGAATTCGTCGCACACCGTCGGGCTCACAAATAGACTAAAGCGTGACCCGCGAAGCTCCGGTCTCGGATGCTTTGAGCTGATCAACTCCCACGGCAAAGGAAACCGAGAAGAGTTATTGAAAAAAGCGACGGAGCTGGCTATTCTACTGAGAATGAAGCATGGATACACTTTCGATGTGGACATGCTGGTTGACACTCTCCTACATCTTCGGAAGGCCGGCTTCATGGATGGCTTGATAACTGCGTTTTACTTTACCACTCCTCAACCGCTCATTTTGGAATCCGCTGACGTTTACGGCGAACCGCTGAACTATTTGCTTGTTGCGCCAAGAATCGATGAATGAAATTCATTACTCGGTCAGAGATTTGACAATCATAACTTTTTTTCAAGCAATGCTCACAAAATTTAGCGAAGCTGAGCATTTCTCGTGCATCGTCTCTTTCTCCTTTGCTGTTATGCAGGAAGTTCATTACTTCTATAACTTTTTTGAAGCTTGCCGCTGGATAAACACGACTGTGAAAAGCAAAGCATTGCTTTCTTCAACCTTTTCGAATGAAGCAATTAAATCTTCTAATTGACACATTCTCTGAGCATCAATTTTTTGCTTGAGAACTATATTTAAATTCAGAGAGAAAAGTCAATCGGTTCAAAATTCAAAAAGCCCATACCGAAGGAGGATTTGGCTCCAGCTCCCAAAACCTTTCCAACTCCAAGCAGCCATCTCCCTGTCTCGTCCAGCTTATCGAACTCGTAATCAGCTATTCCCGTCCAGCAATGCCAAAATTCTCTCTTTCCAGTTCTTTGAGAAACGCCAACTAGGCGATGGTAACGTTGCATCACTGGCTTCACTTTCCCCTCACACGTAAAATCTCCAACCTTTTCCCCGCTTCCATATTCATTAACAAACCTCACTAAACGTTGGTGAATGAGCTTCAGCAGATGCTGCGGAGGGGGCGGAAAACCGAGAGGAAGCTGGATCGGGGTGTAGAAATTTACTCTTACTCTTCTCCCTTCAAAAGGTTGAAGTTTCTTGACGTCAATTTCCTTAAGCCGAGA